>JAPLFQ010000009.1 GCA_026390595.1 Ignavibacteriales bacterium | reverse complement strand
ACAGTATACTGCCCTGATGTCACATCTGCAACCACGGCTTCTCTAAATGCGGAACTGTATTGACGAACTACCTTTTCCATGGTCCTGGCTCCTGTCGATCGGTAAATGATTACCTGTCAACTTTTTCCAGGACGATACAGTATGCCTCACGAGCATGGTTTCGAATGCCGTCTCAAGTTCTTTTTCCAACTTGACACGAACTGACTCTGTTCGGACGGATTTTCAGATCCATCCAGCGAATCTTTAGTTAACTGAAGGACTGCTTCATGGGAAGTGCTTCAAAAATAATTCTCATCGGTGCCACGTCGCTGATCATCGGCATTTACGCTGTCGCCCTCAAAAAGGTGCAAACCGATGAGATTCTTACAGCATTGGTTGACGTGAAGCGCGTGCAGTTCGAACAAGCGCAGGCAACCGCTGTGGCTACAGCGATGGATCTTTTCGTGATTTACGGATGCAAAACTCTGTCCGGTTCGAGGAACGCGCTCGGGGGAGGCACGTACTCATACAGTTTCAGCCGTCCCACCCACTGGAACGGCACGGCATGGGTGCCCGACAACATTTATGCTGACCTGACACTGACTGCCACGCTGGATGGTGTTCCTCGGGTCATTACGGCCCGTGTAGAGGATACGAGTCTGCGTTCAGACCCAAGCCAGAGATTTGTCAAGAAGGGACCCCGTAAGATACACCGCGGCCGCTGGGAGGTCACAAAGTACTACGTCGCACGTGAACATTGATGTTTGTGTAACTGACCATCTCCCCCGGCCCGACAGTTTCCATGCCCTCCAACGGTTATCGAGTTTGTCCCCAGTGCGGCAATTATTGTCTTGAGCGCGACCGTCAGCATTTTTGCGTTTCGTGCGGCAACAAGTTGGTTGGGGAGTGTTCTCAATGCGGCAAACCGATCCTTCATCCGCACGGGAAATTCTGCTACCATTGCGGCAAAGTGTACGGATTCCCCAGAGTTCAAAATGGATCGGATCAGCGCCTCGCTGATCCCCCGGGATCAGGTATAACGGTGTGGCAAAGCCAGCAGCGTGGTAAGCTCGAGACTCGGTTTGTCCATGACGGCCCTCGTGTGAACCGCAAGGTGTAATGTCGCGCACGGCCGTCCCTTCTTTCCTGCTTTCCCCTCTTCTGGCATTGCCCTGTCTTGTTCCGCAACCTGTTTGACTATTGGATTTCTAAAGCTGATATCGTATACTACTGTACCCATAGGTTCACCGAGATGGCTTTGGCAAGCGAAACTCAACGGGAAAACCACTATCGCCTTTGCCCGGATTGCAGTAATTTCTCTCACATCCTTGAGAACCACTATTACTGCATACTTTGTGGGTCGAAGCTTCTCGATCGATGCACCCAATGTGGTACGCCGATTCTGCATCCGCATGGAAAATTCTGTCACCATTGCGGTTTCAGTTATCGTACCGCGATTGACCATCATTCCATGCAGTCTTGAGTCTGTGAACTGGATATGCCTCCACTGAGCGCATCAGAATATCGTATTCAGGCAACCGACCAGTCTGGCCGCCCCATCCAGAGGTATATCACATCGGTGTCTCTGATTGCCGCACGCAAGAAAGCCGGGGTGTTGGCAAAGACGTATGGCTGGAAAAAAATTTCGGTCAGCAAAAAGAAGTCCTACTCGTATCGTGTCACAAGGGGCGGGAACCAGATCGACGGCGTGCAAAGTGCGTACTCCAAAGATGAAGTGGTCACTGCTCTGGAGAAAATTGGATTCACCGTGAAGAGCGTCAACCGGTTCTATGATGTCCGGTTTGCCGCAGCATCCGATGAGGTTGTCACGTTCATCGGCACCAGTGCGAAGCTGCTCGAGCAAAAACTCCCCTACAATGAAATCCTGGTGATCATGGCGGCACACGTGCGCGACAAGAACCTGCGGGGAGCGCTCAAGGCGATCATTCGGGACCTGAAAGATGGAGTCGATTCCCGCGACGCATTTCTGCGCCAGGGAAAGGTGATAGGCCATGATACGGCGTTGATGCTGGGAATCGCGTCGAAGAGCGGCGACATGAAGGCGATTTTCGAAAGCGTCGCCCACTTTGTGGAGCGGCAGGCGGATTTTAAAAAAGGGCTGGTCAGTTCGATGATCATGCCAGCCGTCACCGCGCTCGCCTTAATTGGAGCGTTGTTGTTCTATGTGATGTACTTGCTTCCCCGCATGGTGGAAATGTTGGCGCCGGTTATGGGAGCGATGCCTCCGTTGACGGCCTTTACCATGGCGACCAGCGACATGCTGCGCGAGAATCTTATCCTGATCATTACAGTGGTTTTCGCTGCCCTCGGAAGTTTCTATGCGTACATCATGACGACCAACGGGGCGGTGTGGTTTGACAAATGGGTGATCAGGCTGCCGTACGTAGGGAGAATTCTCAAGAACACCAGTTCGGAATTGTTCTGTCGCGTGCTGGGTATCCTCTATACGTCCGGCGAAAACATCGATGCAATTCAGCATGCAGCCGAAGCGTGCCGCAACCGGTACTTGGAGCGTCAAATGAGAACCGTCGCGGTGCCCACGATGCTCAAATACGGGACGGAATTCTGGAAAGCGATGGAGATGACGAACTTCTTTCCGGAGATGATCATTTCCCGGTTTCGGACTGCCGCAGAGACGGGAAGTGTGAAAGTGACTGCTGTTCAGTTGGCTGATTACTATGAGATGGAAAACCGGTATGCCATGAAGAACCTGGTGAACGTCATCGAAGTTGGTGTATCGATCGTCATCATGGTTGCCATGGTGTTCCTGACGATGCTCTCGTCCGAGACAGCCTCCATCAAAATCGAGCCAAAACGTGACCAGGGATCAACAATGACGTCGAAGCCCGACACCATTATCGATATGCGAGAGAGATAACAAGCGACGTGTCAACAACGGCCCCAACACGGAAAGCAAAGAGAGAATTCGGCGATCTGATGGTCGAGAAGGAGATCATTACGCCTGATCAGCTTCTCGCTGCGCTGGAGATCATGAGCCGCGAGCCCCATGAGCGGCGCCGCAAGCTTCCCCAGGTTCTGGTCGACGACATCAAGGTGAACCGGGACAGCATCTACGAAGAGATCGCCGATTACTATGCGTTTCGCAAGCTCCAGATCAAAGAAGAGGAGCTCAACGACGAGACACTCGCCTTCGTTCGCAAGCATCTCAACGGGCTTCCTACGACGGTCCGCGCCATGGCGCTGGAATTCCACGTTCTTCCGTTCATGATAGATCCGGCCAGGCCGGAACGGCTCATGGTCGTGACGCCGGATCCAACGCGGAAAGAAGTCTACGCCATTGCCCGGTCGTTTCCGTTTCAGAAATTCGAGATTTGCTACATCCGGCTGGCCCAATGGGAGGAGCTCTGGCAGCGGGTCAACATCACGCGTTCCGGCTATGCGGACCTTGAATCAGATGCGCATGACCTGTCGGCTGACGGTTCTGAAGAAGATTCCGAGATGTACGAGCAGGAGCTCGAAGAGGAAATCAACCGCAGCGGTCTGGTGGATCTTGTCGAAAACGTCTTTATTGATGCAGTGCGTGTGGGAGCCAGCGACATTCACGTTATTCCCCGAGGCGAAAAGCGGACGGAATTCCATTTTCGCATTGATGGCAAGCTGACGATGTGGTATGCCAACACGGAATCGCGGGCGGAAGCGGTGTCCGCCGTCGTCAAAGACCGGGCGATGAATCTCGACAGGTTCGAACGAAGCACTGCGCAGGACGGATTTGCCCAGTTCACGATCGACAAAAAAACTATCCGTTTTCGTGTTTCGGTCATACCAACCATCGGCAGGGAACTGAAGAGCAAATACGAATCAATTGTCATTCGTGTTTTGCAGGAACCGCTGTTCAGCACGAAACTGGAAGATATCGGCTTCGATCCGTATTCTCAGCAGGCATTCAAGAGAGCGATCAGCCGCCCATACGGAATGATCGTGGTTACCGGCCCGACAGGAAGCGGGAAGAGCACGACGCTGTTCGCTGCGCTCCGGACTATCATCGATCCGGCTGTGAACGTCATCACCGTCGAAGATCCTGTGGAGTTCTTCATCGAAGGGGCCCGGCAGGTCAAGCTCAATCCGAAACTCGATTTCGAGGGTGCGCTCCGCGCGATCCTGCGGCACGATCCGGATATCGTTATGGTGGGTGAAATCCGGGACAAGATTACCGCCGATCTGGCCATCAAACTCGCGAATACCGGCCACTTGACACTCTCCACCCTGCACACGAACGATGCCGCGAGTGCCGTCTCAAGACTCTTCAAGATGGGTATTGAGCCTTTTTTGATCGCCTACTCGATCAACATTATCCTCGCGCAACGACTTGTGCGCAAGCTGTGCGTGCGGTGCAAGCTGCCGGTCGATACGCCGGACCTCGAGGCTCTCATCAAGCTCGGATTGAAAGAGGAAGAACTTGCCGATGTAAAACTCTACCGGCCGGTCGGATGCATCAGCTGCATAAAGGGGTACAAGGGTCGGACAGCCATCTACGAAGCGCTTCCCTTCACGAAGAAGATCCGCCAGAACATTTTGGAGTCAGGCTCCGTGGTGGACGAGGAAGCGATCAGGCAGGAAGCGATGCGCCGCGGGATGCAGCCCTTGAGGATCTCGGGCCTGCAGCTCGTCAAAAAGGGAATTACTACGATTGAAGAAATTGCAGCCGTGACAATGGAAGACGATGAGTAGAGTCGTTTTATTGAGGAGAATATTATGAATGCCGCCGCAAGCAGTATGGAAGCCCGAACGCTTCTGATGGTCGATGATGACGACGCTTTCCGGATTGCTATGAAGCAAGCCCTCTCAGCAGGCGGAAAGTACAGAGTCCGTTCCGCCGACTCGGGTGAAGCCGCCATTGAAGCTCTTCAGCATGACCGGTTCGACGTGATTCTGCTCGACTACCGCATGCCGGGCATCTCCGGCCTCAATGTGCTTCAATGGATGCACGAGCAGAAAATCGACACGCCGGTTGTCATGATGACAGCCGCCGGATCTGAGGGGATCGCCGTCGAAGCGATGAAGCTCGGTGCCTACGACTATGTACGAAAAGAGCAGGTGGAGATCGATCACATCGGCATCCTGATCGATGGAGTCTATGAACGATACCTGTTCAGGAAAGAAAAGGAACGCCGGGAAGCCATTGAGCGTGAACGGGAAAAGAGCCTGGTCGCCATCGAGACATTTCACAGTACGCTGGCATCGATCGCCCAAATTGTCAACAACTCACTCTCGATGGTCTCGCTGAATATCCAGGAGCACGAAACAAAATTGCGCCCCTTTGTCGCAGATGATGCGCAGCAGCGGCTGACGCAGGTATTCGCGGACCTGAAGCAGGAGTACAGCGTCATTGCATCCGCGGTGAAATCCATGCTGGACATGGCCAACGTCCTCCACGGGAATTTCACGGATGCCAACTACACACAACACCTGCACGACATGCTGAACGGTAATCTCAAGAATGTGCAGCTGCGCGGGGTGACGTACTCATTTCCGAAAAAGCAGTAGGAAGCGCTCGGTCATGATTCTGAACTTGTCATATCATCATACCGTGGTATTTTCCGGAAGTCGCTTGTCCGCGCGAAGAGGACGATTCCAATGAACCTCGGGCAAACAATGCTCACCGCAGGCATGCTGATGCTGCTGATTATGTCTGTCGTAAGCGCGAACCGCATGATCGGTGAAAATACCCAGGCGCAGCTTCAAACGCAGGCGTTGGCGATTTCGGCGACACTGGCCAATGATTTGCTCCTGGAAATCCTGAGCAGGAAGTTTGACGCGAACTCTGACACGCTCGGTTTGAAGGTGCCATCCGATTTTGACGATGCCGACCACCTCGCGCCTGGCGCCAGCGAGCTGGCGAACTGCCCACAACCAGACAGTAGCTATGTCGGCGCGTTCAGGTCGATCACGGCATACAACGATGTCGATGACTATAACGGGTATCGGCGGATCGTGACGAGTAACGGGCTATCGGGGTTCAAACTCGATGTGGTCATTTACTATGTGAGTTCAGGTACACCCGATACGAAGACAACATCCAGGACGAACTTCAAGAGAATTCAAGTCACTGTGACGCAAGATCAGTTTCTGACCACAGCGCTGAACAATGTACCGGTCTACACTGCATTGGCATCGTATTGACCAGGCTTCCCGGACTCTCGTGCCGAGACTCCGGGCGAAGTTCGTCAGGCCCGAAGCAGTTTTCGCAACAACATTTTGCTGCTTGTTCACAGACGAGCAGACCAGTCGCTGCGTGAGAATAGCTCACGATGTCGAAAATGAAGCAATTTCGGGGACGGGTTGTATCAAATCTTGAAATTGTCTCATTGGACGCACGCAGACCTCCCACACAAACTCCCAGATTTCCTGCTTTTTCCTCTTGCTTGACTGAAAGCATCGGCGCTTTCTTTTGTGACAATTTTTATGCACTTTTTGCCGATGTGGCCTCGGACGCGGGCAATCTGAAGGTTGTTGCTTGAGTGTTGTCCTTGGGTGATGTGAAGAACCTGATTTCAGCGGTATGTGATTCACAAAGGAAGAGATTTACTCAGGAAAATAGCGAAGTCGTTCGATAGCTGTGTCGGCCAAGACCGCAAATACCGTTCAAGATCTCACAAAGCTCAATGCCTCCAAGGATGCTGCGCGTCAGTGTCTTATGGCCGCGGACAAGTACCTGAAAGAATTTCATTTTGATCTCGCCAAGCAGCAATTAGAGAAGGCAAAAGAACTCGATCCCTCCAATGTCTACATTTTCGCGTTTCAGGACCGCATAGCCCATTTCGAGGCGTCGAAGAAGAAGGAAGCAGCGGCTCAGGCTGCCGCACCAGCCGTTCAAAAAGCGGTTCCGAAACCAGCCCCTGCACCAGTGAAGGCCCCTCCACCCGCCCAGGCTCCGCCGGAACAACCGGTGGCTGTCAAAAAACCTGCTGAGGCACCAGCGCTCCCATCTGATGTCCAATCAGAGGAAACCCGGCTTGCCGAGGAACGCAGGCGTGAGGAAGCGGTTCGTATGCTCGCGGAGATCCGCCAGAAAGAAGCTGCGGAGCGTGCTGCCGGCGAGGTGCAAAAGAAGCGTGAGACTGATGCGCTTCTTGCCGCAGAAGATCAGAGGCGGAGAGAACTGGAAGCCCGTTTGGATGTAGAGCGACAGCGGCAGCGGGAGATTGAGTACCGGCTTGCAGCGGAGGAAGAACGGCGCAGAGAAGAGGACAATCGGGGACTCGAAGACCGCAGACGCCGGGAACTCGAGTCGCGAGCGATCGCAGAAGAGCAGCGGCGGAGGGAGCTCGAAGAGCGCGTATTGCAGGAAGAACGAAAACGGAAAGAGCTGGAATACCGGATTGCGTCCGAAGAACGCCGCCAGCGGGAGACAGAAGCCTTCGCGGCCGAGGAACAACGGCGTCGGGAGCTTGAGATGCGGGCCGCGGCGGAAGATCAGAAGCGGAGAGAGCTGGAAGCACGTATTACTGCAGAGGAACAACGCCGGAAGGAAATGGAAGCGCGCATGGCGGCCGAAGAGCAGCGGTTCCGCGAAGAAATGGCGCGCCGGGAAGAAGAGCGGCGGCGCAAAGAGCTGGAAGCGCGTGCGTCTGCGGAGGAGCAGCGACGAAGAGAGCTCGAGATCCGCGTTGCAGAAGAAGAGAAGAAACGGAAAGAGCTGGAGAGGCGCGCTGCCGCCGAGGAAGAACGGCGAAAGGAAATAGAGAGCAAGGTCCAGGAGGAGGAAGAACGGAGAAAGCAGTTTGAGGAAATTGCCGCTTCTGAGGAGCGTCTGCGGAAAGAGATCGAAGGGAAGATGAGGGAGGAAATGCGCCGACGCCAGGAGGAGGTACGGCAGGCGGAAGAAATGCGGCGCAAAGAATCAGAGCTTCGTGTTGCGGAGGAGCAGCGGAAACTGGAAGATATGCGACGCCAGGTTGAAGAACTGACGCGGGCCCTGGAGCAGGAAAAGAATGCCCGGCAGGAAATCAGTCGCCTCAATCTTCAAAGCCCTGTCAAGCAATTGCGCGAGGCCCTTGAAACCGCCTGGACGAACGGGGCGCCCGACGAGAATGCGGCCCAGGAACTTCACCAGAGGGCCGCGGCCCTTTCGATACCCCCTGATGTCGAGCAGTCTCTCATTCGGGAAGTGAAACTCGACATGTACAGCAAGGCGGTCAAAGAAGTAGTATCCAAGCGAAAACTCCTGCGGAGCTCATCGTCCACGCTGGAATGGCTGCGCAAAGTCTATCAGGTAAGCGTTGCTGAATACCTGGAAAACGAATCCAAGTTCCTTCTTGACCTCGTGGCCGACCAGTATAAGGGAACCGTGCTGCTCGTCTCGAAGCTTATAGGGACGAAGGAAGATATCACCCCGCGCCTGAAATCCTCCGGTTTCGCCGTCGTGCAGGCCATCACGCCTGAAAACGCCCTCGAGAAGATCGAGAAAGTGAACCCCAATATCATTCTTTGTGACACTGATTTCCCGGGTGGTTTGAGCGGCATCAGGTTTCTCCATGTTCTTCGGGTAAATTCGAAGTTCAATTATGTCCCGTTTGTCCTGATCGGCGACGCGGCGGAAATGGCGCAGCTCAATTCGTCCGAACTGAAACCCAATGAGGGGGTTATAAAGCAGCCGATCGAGTATGAGGAACTCACGAACCTGATGAATGAGAAACTCGCCTGGTTCAGAGACTACATTTCGTCGTTAAAATAGCCGGCCCAGCTGGCTGCTATCGAACGCCCAATGAAAGAGGAGACTACGCATGAGTAAAGTTGTATTACTCGTCGAAGATGACGAAGACAACCGAGATCTTGTCAGCTTCGTCATCGCCCGGAGCCGCATGGACGTGAATCTTGTCATCGCGGAGAACGGACAGGAGGCGATCGATAAGGCCTTTGCCAATCCTCCCCACCTGATCCTGATGGATATGCAGATGCCGGTGATGGACGGCTGGCAGGCCGTTCCCATTCTCAAGGCGGATAGCAGAACCAAGGATGTACCTGTGATTGCGTTCACAGCACAGGCGAAGCCCGAGGATAAACAGCGGGCCCGCGAAATGGGTTGCTCCGACTATTACACCAAGCCGATGGATCCGGAAGAACTTCTGACTCTCATCAAGAAGTACTTGTAATCCTTGCACTGCTCGTCCATGGCGGCGAGTGTGTAAAAACTTCTAACAAGTTCAACTGACTTCGTGAAGGCCGTATGCTACGATCGAAACTTTTCTGGAAGGTGTTGACATATTTCGGCGTGCTGTTGATTATCCTGACAGCGATGACGGTTTTGACCCTCGTTCTGTTGTCACAGATTCAGCAGAATTTCACTGTGGCGACAACAGAGATGCGCGCACTGGGAACGATTGAACAAATACGCTCTTTGCAGAATGACATTCCTACTGCGGCGTATCGATACGGACTGATGGGAGCAGCGGAAGAAAAAGAAAATTATGTGCAGGGCTGGAAGGATCTCCGAACGCAGTTTGCAATCGCCGATGGACAGTTTACCGATAGCTCAGCGCATAGAGACTTGCGAAATGCTCAGGAGTATTCCAACCAATGGAAACAGGAGATTGGCGACAAACTCATCGCTCTCGGGGATGAGCGTGCTGCGAAGGGGCGACTGGAAGGGCTCGACAGCAGGGTCCGGGAGATCACGGATTCCGACGCGAGGGTGAGGCACCTGAGTGTTGCCAGGAACATTCTGGGTTTACTGTACGCACATCGCATGCCGGGGCAGATTCGCTACCTCGATACTGCCACCGGGTTAAGCGGCAAGCTGAGTCAATTCGTCATTGTCGTCAACGTGCTGCTCGCGATTTTCTCTCTCGTCCTCGGGTTTATCCTCACGCGTTCCATTACAAGCCCCGTCCGTCTGCTGAAAGAGGGGACGAAGAGCATTATGGAGGGGAGTTTCGAGCCGATCCACCTGACGCAGAACGATGAGTTGGGAGATCTCGCGACAGATTTCAACCAGATGTCTTCGCTGCTCGGCAGCAACTACAACCGCCTCAACGCTTACTCTGAATTGGTCACCACGCTGAACTCGTCGGCTTCGATGCAGGACGTGGAGCGAAAGGGCCTTGAGATCCTGTGCAAGCATACGCATGCAGTGCTCGGTGCGCTGTATCTCGTTGCTCGCGGAGAGCGCTATCTCGATCTCGTCGGCGGGTTCGCTCTGAAGGTGGGAGGTGCTCTTCAAAAGAGAATAGATTTCGGTGAAGGAATCCCGGGTGAATGCGCAGCCAAAGCCCAGGAAATCGAGGTGGATGGGATCTCAATCACATCGGGTTTTGTCGTAGAGACGGGCCTCGGCTTGCTCGTGCCGTCGTACATTATTGCCAAACCGATTGTGTTCCATGACGAGGTCCTTGGTGTTCTCATACTTGGCGCAACGAAAAAATTCGGCGACCAGGAGAAGGAAATCGTCAACAATTCGGTTCCTCAGCTTGGCGTGGCGCTGACCAATGCGATGAACTTTGAAGAAACCCGCAACCTTTCCGTCGAGATTGCCAAGCGCAACGAAGAGTTGAGCTCGAAAAACGATGAAGTCGAGAAGGCCTACAAGGTGAAGTCCGACTTCCTCTCGAGCATGTCTCATGAGCTCCGCACACCTTTGAATTCCATTATCGGTTTCAGCTCGGTGCTTCTGGGACCAAGCGGTGACCCGCTGACGGACGATCAGCGCATGGCACTCGAAAAAGTGCTGAAGAACGGACGTCACCTCCTCCAGCTGATCAACGATATTCTGGACATCTCCAAGCTTGAGTCGGGAAGGATGACGGTCAGCGTGGAGACTGAGGAGATCACGTCAATCCTCTCGAACTGCATACTGATTGTCGAACCGTTGATCCAATCGAAACGGCTGACGTTGACGCAGGAAGTTCAGCCTGGCCTGCCGGCGCTGAGCACGGATATCGTCAAAGTGCGGCAGATCATGGTGAACCTCCTGAGCAATGCATCGAAGTTCACGGAGAAGGGGGGAATCACGATCAAGGTTGCCCAGCAGGAAAACGGCATGGTATCGTTCGGCGTCAAGGACAGCGGCATCGGTATCGCGCCGAAGGATTTTGGCCGGGTCTTCGAGGAATTCCAACAGGTGGACAGCAGCAACACACGGAAATACAAGGGGACCGGTCTTGGATTGCCCATTGCCCGCAAGCTCGCACGCATGCTTGGCGGCGATCTCACTGTCGAAAGCGAGTTGGGACATGGTTCGACGTTCATCCTGACAATCCCGGCGAAGATTCCGCAACAGCTTGTTGAGGCCCAGCAGGGGGGAGCTCCTGCGAAGCGGCCGGAAGCGGTTCCTACAAAACCCTCGATCGTTTCTTCCCTGCCGCCGCCGATGGCAGGAGGTCAGCAAGTACAAATCCTGAGTATCGATGATGATCCGGATGTGATCGAAATCCTCCGCAAGTACCTCGTGCCGGAAGGATATTCCATTGTCGGCGCGCTTTCGGGTGACGAAGGCCTGGAGCTGGCCGTGAAAATGAACCCGGCTATTATCACGCTGGATATCATGATGCCGAAGAAGGACGGGTGGCAGGTGCTCCGGGAGTTGAAACAAAATCCGCAGACGCGCGATATCCCCGTTCTCATCCACTCCATCGTCGACAACAAACCCCTGGCACTGTCGCTGGGCGCTGTCGACGTGATGACGAAGCCGACGGATCCGAAACGGCTGCTCTCACTGGTGAAGAAGCATTATCATTCAGGGGACAAGTTCATCCTGCTTGTCGATGACAACCTCGACTTTGCCCTCGCGTGCAAAGACCTTCTGAAACGGGACGGCCTGGAGGTGAAGATCGCGACGCGCGGCGAGGAAGCACTGAAAATTCTTCAGGAATCAATTCCATCCATCATCCTTCTCGACCTGGTCATGCCGGGTATGGACGGGTTTGGAGTCGTTCGTGAATTGCAGCACAAAGCAGCATGGAAGAGTATCCCCGTCATCATACTGACGGGAAAATCACTGACCCCCGAGGATCACAATGAACTTGATCCTTATGTTGCGGACTATCTCATGAAGGATACGTTCACAACGGCAGCCATCTCGGGCGCGATCAAGAGCATTCTCAACGCAGCACCCCCGGCGAAAGCGTAACGAGGAACCTATGCAAGAAGAAGAACCTCTCATACTTGTTGTTGATGACACCGAAGACAACCTCGACCTGCTCGAGTTTGCGATGAAACGCAAGCCCGTCCGGATGCTGCGTGCGACAAGCGGCCAGGAGTGCCTCGTCCTCGCGGCAGAAAAGCAGCCGGATATCATTCTGCTCGATATCCAGATGCCTGAGATGGATGGATTCGAGACACTCAAGCGCCTGCGGGCGAATCCGAAGACGATCAAGATCCCTGTTGTCTTTTTGACTGCACAGCGGAAAGACGCTGAAAGCATCGCGGCCGGCCTCGCTCTTGGTGCCGAGCAGTACCTGACCAAGCCGATTGACACGGACGAATTGCTCGTCCGGACGAGGATGCTGGTCCAGCTGAAGCGCGCGGAGGCTGAGCTGGAGCGCACTAAAGCAGACTTCATGGCGATGCTCGTGCACGACCTCCGGAGCCCCCTCATCGGCGTCAAGAGCGTCATTGAACTTCTTCAGGATTCCGGCAAGGGAGCGATTCTGGGAGACGATCATTTCGAACTGCTGAACTCAGCGCATTCTTCTGCAAAGAAGCTGCTCGGGTTGATCAGCGATTTCCTCGATCTCTCCAAGTACGAGACAGGTACGATTGCCTTCGAGGCAAGCGCGATTCGGGTGGAGACGTTCATCGATCCGGTGCTTCAGCAGATGGATATCCAGTTCCGGCAGAGAAACGTAAAGCTCAACAAGGATGTTCCGGCAAATCTGCCCGAGGTTTTTGCAGACGCTCTAAAGACCGAGCAGGTTATCATGAACCTCCTCAGCAACGCCCTGAAATTCACAAAGAGCGGCGGTGCCATCGCACTCGAAGCAACTCCGGTGACATACGAAGTGATTACAGCGGGGGGAGTGAAGAACAAACAGTTTGTTCAGATCAGCGTCACCGACAACGGAGTGGGAATCGCTCCGGACGAGTTGCCGCTGCTGTTTGAACGCTACAAGCAGGTTTCGTCGGCCAAGGTTGTGAGACAGAAAGGGACGGGTCTCGGTTTGATGATCTGTAAACGCATTGTCGAGGCCCAGGGAGGGCGCATCGCGGCTGAAAGTGAACCCGGCAAGCGAACGACGTTTAAATTTGCATTACCCGCAGCAGAATGACGATTTCTATTCATTTCCAGAGGGTCCTATGAACGAACGAATTCTTGTTGTCGACGACGAAGAAAGTCTCCGCCTGTCGCTCAAGTTCAAACTGAAGTCAGCGGGCTTTGATGTCGATACCGCCATCGACGGCGAAGAAGCGCTCGAGAAACTCAAGGCGAAGCCTGCCGACGTCGTCCTTCTCGACATCAACATGCCTCGCATGAGCGGCATCGAAGCATTGACGATCATCCGTCAGACGTACCCGCACACGGAGGCGATCATGCTGACCGGGTTTGCCGATTTCAGCACGGCAATTGAGTGCCTGAAGATCGGGGCCAAGGACTACCTTGTCAAGCCGGTCGATACGACAGAGCTGGTGACGCGTCTGCGTTCGCTCGTGCGTTCCCGTTCTACGGAACGCGCGTTGCAGGACGTGCATCAGGAGTATCTTGGGTATCTTTCGGAGGATCTCATCGACCCGTTGAAGAAGATTGAGACTATGCTTGAGCAGGTGTCAAAGCTGCCGGCAGACGCGGAGAAGGAACGGAAGAAAGCACTGACGGGTGTGCGGGATCTTGTCGAAAAGCTTAACGGGAAGCTTCTGCTTGTTGCCGAAGTGGCGAAGAGTGCTGCGGAGGGTGGGGCATCTGGCGAGGAAGACGTCAGCCCCTCACAATTCACGGAAAAACTGAGGGAGATTCGAAAAGGATCAGCGCGGTAAGGGCTTTGCTTGGCTGTCGGGCTGTGTCTGGATCGGTTGATTTCACTTATGTCACAACTTGAGAAACGCGCCACCATTACCTATCTGTACAAATTCAAGTTTCAGGATGGTACAGAAAAGAAATTCGAAGTCGTGCTGGATGAAGCCACGCTTGAGCTCCAGCGCGAAGAACCGGATCCGATGCCGGAGTGGACAAAGCTCAAGTATGAGCAATGTGAGAATTGCCCTCTGCCCGGCACCGTCGAGTACTGCCCGGTAGCAGTCAGCCTTGCCGGACTCGTCGAATCGTTTTCTGATTCAGTTTCCTACCAGGCGGCTGACGTTACCGTCGAGACAGCGCAGCGTACCTTCTTCAAGAAAACAACCCTCCAAAAAGGGCTGAGCGCCATCATCGGGATCTATATGTCCACGAGCAATTGTCCCGTGTGCGACAAATTGCGCCCGATGACGCGTTTTCACCTGCCGTTCGCGAATTCGATTGAGACGTTTTTCCGTTCGGTTTCCTCGTATCTCACAGCCCAATTCCTGTTGATGCGTCAAGGGATGCCCGCCGATTGGGACCTGAAGGGTCTCCAGGAGATCTATAAGGAAGTGAATACGGTGAATAAGGGTATGACGACCCGCCTGCACCACGCAACCGAGAAGGATGCAAATATCAACGCCGTCGTTATTCTCCATTCGTTCGGCGATGGCATTACGTACTTTATCGAGAGCGGACTCGGCGACCTCGAGCCGATGTTTCAGGTCTTCCTCCAGAAAAACGAGTCTCCGGATAGCGAGAGTCCCCGGTAATCTCAGCAGGCAGAGGGATGCTCGGGAGAAACGCATTCTTCCAATCTCTTGCTCTTTCAATCCCCGAACAACACGAAGTCAAGAATAAGGAACCCATACCATGAGTCGTATCCTGAGTTCGGTCATTCTATTTCTGCTCGCAAGTGCCCTAACCGTCTCGGGCCAGGCGAAGAAGCCCGCTGAAGCAGAGGGTATTCTCAGTGCCGCGATCCAAAAGGCGGAATCGACAAACAAGAATGTCCTCCTCATTTTCCATGCGTCATGGTGCGGCTGGTGCAAGCGGTTGGACGCTGCGCTGGAAGATCCCACGCTCAGGGACTTGATGGAAGAAAACTATGTCATCACAAGACTCGATGTTCTTGAATCAGGTGAAAAGACCCAGACATTGGAGAATCCGGGCGGTAAGAAAATCATGAACGGCCTCGGGGGCGAAACATCGGGCCTGCCGTTCTATGCCTTCCTCGACGCAAAGGGGAAGAAGATTGCCGACTCCAACGTGATGCCGAAGAACCAGAACATTGGATATCCCGGGTCTCTTGAAGAGATCTCCGCGTTCGAGAGCCTCCTCAAGAAGACAGCGCCGAAGCTAACCGGCGGTCAGCTTGCTACCATTGTTGCCTTTCTGCAGAAGAATATGCCCCGCTGACGTGCGTCTGAGTCCGGAGAGCCTGTACCGTTCACCGCGCTATGAACGCCATCGTAGTGTCCCATCGAGTGTGCGGGTGATGCAAGTTAAATCAATATCACATGGATGACGCTCGATGATACTTCTCAAATGGATTCTGGTGGTGCTTGCTGTAGCGGTGATCGCCGTGCAATTCATTCGGCCTGAAAAGAACATCTCGAAAGAACAACCCCAGACAGCGATCACACAGCATTTTCCCGTTCCCCAGACAATCCAATCGGTTCTTCAGCGATCCTGCTACGACTGTCACAGCAACAACACCGAGTATCCGTGGTATGCGGAGGTTCAGCCGCTCGGGTGGTGGCTGAATAAGCATGTTCGCGATGGCAAACGGGGAGTCAACTTCGATGAGTATTCCGGCTACAGACTGATGAAGCAATACCGCAGGTTCAATGATATCATCGAGCAGGTGCAGGAAGACAAGATGCCGCTCCCATCGTACCTCATCGTGCATCGGTACGCGAAGCTGACGACAGAGGAAAAGGACGAATTGGTGCAATGGTGCAGGGCGATGAGGGATTCTATGAAGGCGAAATTCCCTGTTGACAGCCTGGAGCGAAGACCGAGGAAATAAGGTTGGTCTTGCTTTGGATCTCCCTGAAGTCGCTCCTTGCGGAGACGCCTGCCAAAAGAGATCACGTGACGTTTATCGAAAGCCATTCCGATGATCGAAACTCAGCATCTGACAAAACGCTACGACACAAAAGTCGCTGTGGTTGACCTCAACCTCAAAGTCCACGAAGGGGAAATCTTCGGATTCCTCGGCCCCAACGGCGCCGGCAAGTCGACGACGGTGAAAATGCTGACGGGCATGATCTTTCCCAGCTCGGGAAACGCTCTGGTAGAAGGTTTTGATATTCTCAAAGACCCGATTGAAGTGAAAAAGCGTATCGGCTACGTGCCGGAGACGGGCGCACTCTTTGAGAGTCTGACAGGGTGGGAGTACCTGCAGCTCATTGCTGATTTGCACCACATGGATCGGCAGATCGCCGGCAAGCGAATAGAGGAATTTCTCCATCTTTTTGGGTTGTGGGATGACTGCCACGCCCGGCTTCAGCAATACTCGAAAGGCATGAAGCAGAAGATCCTCATCTCTGCCGCGCTTGTTTCCAATCCCCCCGTCCTCTTTCTCGATGAACCGCTCAACGGTCTCGATGCGAATGCTGCGCTCGTTTTCAAGGAACTTCTCAAGAAGCTCTCCATGCAGGGGAAAACTATCTTCTTCACCTCTCATGTATTGGAAGTTGTCGAGAGGATTTGCACACGGATAGCCATCATCGATCATGGCGTCATCATTGCCGAAGGGACAGCACAACAGATAGCCGAATTCACAGGACAACACACACTGGAAGAGTCGTTCGCGAAGCTGACTGGAGTACGGGATGCACGTGATTCGGCGCAGGATTTTCTGGAGGCCCTGGGTTCGTAATGCTCCACAGGCTGTTCACTGCATATGGCATTGATTTCATTCAGTGGAAGGCGCTGACAAGGGCCGCGGTCCGTCTGGCGAACCGCCAGTCCTCTCTGCGATTTGACTCAACCTCAGCGCGCGGCAAGGACATGAACTACTCTCTTCTCCTTTCCGCTTTCATCTATCTCGTTCTCGGATTGGTGATGACGAGTTTCGTGTTCAAACTGCACGACTCGTTCTGGTCATCACTGATTCTCTTCACCATTGTCGGCTTTATGGTCGGTTCCCTGATGCTGGTGGAGTTTGGGACGATTGTCGTTGCCCCCGAAGACTACCATGTCTTCAGCGTTCAGCCCGTGTCGTCAAGGACGTATTTCGCCGCCAAAGTGACGTTCACGCTTTTCTATGTCCTTATCTACACGATGGCGTTGGGGTTGCCATCGGTCCTTGTGTACGGACTCGCTCCCCGGTTCCGCGGAGAAGGCTTCGCAATGCATCCGTACCTCATGATCGCGTCGTTCGCAGGACTCGTCATGGTCGGCGTTGGTGTGGCGATGACCATGATTCTGGTCTACGCAACCATACTGCGGTATGTGCACTTTCGGAAACTGAAAAACGTTCTTTCCTATCTGCAGCTGACGATGTCATTCGTCGTGTATGGCAGCTATTCATTGCTTCCCTCGTTTATCGAAAGGGTCGGTTCAGATTTGCCGGGTGTGAAACCGTGGTGGGTGTACTTGCTCCCGATGAGCTGGTACAGTTCGTTCCTTGACCTGGCGAGCGGAACATTTGATCCCCTCTCGATTCTCGCGTCGGCTGCCGGCGTTGTTTCTTTTGTCGGCATTATTCCCTTCGCGCTCTCCAAGATATCGATCTCGTACGCCGAGAGTCTGTCTGAAGCGAGCACAGTGCCTGAGGAGAAGAACTACCGACAAAGTGCCGGATCCCGGAATGTCAGCTCGGTCTTTCAGCGTGACGAAGATCGCGCCATCGCGATGCTCATCAGGAGTCAATTCAAGCATGATACACGGTTCCGGCTCGGTATCCTGGCCATCATCCCGCTGACGGTTCTGTATCTGTTCATGGGATTGCGGGGAGGCGGGAAGCTCTTCGATCCATTTAATCCGGACTGGAAGTCGCTGGCCAACTCGGCGCTGATCTACTTCGTCATCATCCTCTTTCCGATGACGATCAAGGAAGCTGTCACCAGGTCTGAGTCGTATCTTGCGTCGTGGATTTTCTTCGTGACGCCGGCATCGCAGACCCGGTTGGTTCTCTCGGTGAAGAAGATCCTCTTCTGGTTCTTTGTTGTTCCCTATCTGAGCATTCTGGGCCTTGTCTTCCTCTATTATTTCGGCAACATCGTCCATGTGATGATGCATATGCTCGTGCTGTTCCTCTTCAGCTATTCCTTCCTGCAGGTGTTCCTGCTCGTGAAACCGCAGATGCCTTTTTCTGTCCCGCGCCAGCTGGGAGAGCGGGCATCCATCCTTGGAACCGTGATGTTTCTTGGACCCGTCGTGCTCGTGGGCCTTCTCCTCGGGTTCTCGTTTTTTGTGTACCAGAACACGGTTGTATACATCGCCGTTGTGTCATTGCTTATCTTCCTCACAATGCTCCTCGAGAAATTTCTCGTCTTGAGGATTACCAGAAAACTGTCCCGCCTGGAGTTTCGCGGGTAACACCGGATGCTCCATTCTTTGCGCCGGGTCTTTGACCGAAGAAGAACCCATAGTCCCGGATTCCCCGCATTGCTGCACATCCGCCGTGTGTCTTCCGATCTACTTGACCCTCGAGCGGGTGTTCCGGATCAACGATTTGCATGCAATGTGATGCGTGACGAGCCGAGCGTTGTCGCCGTTGAGCGTATCCTCATCAGCAAGAACCCAGTCGATTGAAATCCCAGCGAGTATCAAATTGAGGCACATCGATGTTCCTGCTGAATGAAGTCCGGTTTGCTGTCCCGAGAAGCTCCCAATTCTTCGTATGACCCTTTCCGTCTGCATGTGCAGAAGCGTTCGCCCGCCATTAACGAAAAGGAATCCGATTTTCGAAGAGAATGGCAGCGACATTGTTGATTGATTTCGGCCCAGCATTTTTCTATTATAAATAGCTTATCTGAGGAAAGTGAGAGTCGCTACAGTGGTCAAACCTATGGATTCACGTATCCAGTTTCGATCTCATTTCGCCATTCCCCGCGTTGTTCTGCTCGCGCTGGCTATCTCTCTCGTGTCACCGGGTGAGGCGTTGCTCGCGCAAAAGCATCCAGTCACACCGATCACTCAATACAATATCCGAAGCTGGTCCGCGAAGGATGGGCTGCCGAACGACAAGATCATCGCAGTCTATCAATCAGCCCAGGGGTACATCTGGCTTGCTTCGCAGGAGGGTCTCGTGCGGTTTGATGGAGCGCGCTTTGAGATCTTCGACAAGAAGAACACACCGGTGTTTCCGCACAGCCAAATCACCGCATTGACCGAAGACAAAGATTCGACACTCTGGATCAGCACGATTCGCGGAATTCTGAAATATCGCCGCGGCAAATTCGAGGCAGTTCCGACAGAGAGCACCATTACGGCATACATTGGGAATACGATTTTCGTTGATCGAAAAGGAGATTGCCTTGTCGGAACGCGAACCGGGCTGTTACGCGTGGTGAACGGTGTTGTCTCAAAATTCGAAGTGAAGGGCGATACTTCTGTTATCTCCGTTAATGCAATTTGCGAAGACCGGGGAGGGGATCTATGGATCGGGTCAGGGCAGGGCCTGAGACTTCTCAATGGTGTGCAAATGAGTCACATTTCGGAAGACGGGGTTTTAAGGAATGCTTTTGTTACCTCTCTCCGTCTTGGTAAAGACCAGACGTTGTGGGTGGGAACACTCGAAGGACTCTATTTCGCAAAACCCGGTCAATCCAGGAAATTTGAAAAGATAGGTGCCCTGAAGAATCAGACTATTCGATCTTTATGTGAAGACAATGACGGGCATCTGTGGGTTGGCACGGAACAAGATGGACTCTATCGCTACGCAGGAGGGAAGTTTGAAGTGATCACGACGCGGGAGGGACTCTCCGCGGATTATATCCTCTCTCTCTGCGTGGATCGTGAAGGTAATATCTGGGCGGGGACCTTCTACAACGGTGTCGATGAGATCTGGCGCGGAAAATTCGAAACATTTTCGATCAACGAAGGGCTTGCCGGACCGCTTGTGCGCGCGATTTCGGAAGGGCGGGATGGCACAGTCTGGATTGGAACAGAATCGGGCCTATCGCGATGGAAAGCAGGGGAGGTCAAGAGCTTCACCACGAAAGATGGTCTGCCACACAACCAGATTCGATCAGTATTTCTTGACAATCGTGATGCGTTGTGGCTGGGTACACGCAACGGGCTTTCGCGCTTTGATGGGAAACACTTCAAGAATTATTTCGTGAAGGATGGTCTGTCAAACGAGTATGCACGCGTGGTAACAGAAGATTTTGATGGAAATATCTGGGTTGGCTATAATGCGCAGGGTATTGACCGTCTCAAGAGCGGGAAGTTTGAGAACATGGACAAGGAGGGCATCCCGCGCGTTGGAATCCGCGTCATTCACCGCGGCAGGAACAGGACGATGTGGATTGGAACGGATCAGGGACTTATCCGGTGGAGAGATAAGAAAGCGACTTTCTACAAAGCGGATGCGGGGTTGCCGAGCGATCTCTTCGCGATCTATGAAGACTCAGACAACACGACGTGGATTGGGACCTACGGCGACGGCTTGTTCCGGTTGAAAGACGAGAAGGTCACCAGGCTCACGACAAAAGAAGGTTTGTGGGACGATGTTGTATATCGGATCCTCGAAGATGATCATCAGAACTTCTGGATGAGCTCAAACAAGGGGGTCTTCCGTGTGCCCCGTCAGGAACTCAACGATGCTGCCGACAACAAGATCGTGAGAGTGGCTTCCATGAGCTATGGCACGGCGGACGGCATGCGAAGCAGTGAGTGCAACGGCAACTCACAACCGGCCGGTATCAGGACAAAAGACGGTCGCATGTGGTTTCCGACGACGAACGGTGTGGCGATCATCAATCCGTCGGAGATCCCGTCAAATTCTGTCGCGCCGGAGGTTACGATCGAGGGCCTCAAGGTTGACAGCCTGTCGATAAACCTCGAAGACCAGGTAAGTATTGGACCGGGCTACAGCTACCTAGAAATTCATTATGCCGGTTTGAGTTATGTCGTGCCGGAAAAGATGGTATTTGAATTCAGGCTCGACGGGTTCGACAAAGGGTGGAGGCATGCTGGAAGCCGCAGAGTGGCGTACTACACGAATGTTCCACCCGGCAACTATGTATTCCGTGTCCGGGCCAGAAATAACGATGGCGTCTGGAGCACAGCGGATGTCACTCTTCCCATTGCGTTGAAACCATACTTCTATCAAACGGGTTACTTCTATGGTTTCTGTATCATTGTTCTCATTGCATCAATATTCTATGCTTATCGCCGGCGTGTGGCACTGTTGCTGCAAAGGGAAAAAGAACTCAAGGAACGGGTGAATGAGGCCGTTGCACAGATCAAGGTACTCGGCGGGCTCATTCCGATTTGCGCGAACTGCAAGAAGATTCGCGATGACAAAGGATATTGGAATCAACTCGAAAAATATCTGAAAGAGCACTCGGAAGCAGAGTTTACGCATGGCATCTGTCCCGAGTGCAGAGAGAAACTGTACGGGCAGTATCTCAAGAAGAAGGGGCCAGATCAAGGAAGCCAGTCTGGCTGATGGATTCTGTGATGGTGTGCGCTACCAACCAGGCAAACAAAAAAGCCCCCGATTCCTTGGGGGCTTTTTTGTGACTCCTTTGATTCGATATTTGAGGAACAAGACTTCATGTTCACCCCGCATCGACCTTACCGTGGCCACAACCAGCCAAAGGTCCCGGCCGTAAGTAACGCATAGAAGAGCCCATCGAGTGTGTTTTTGACGGTTACTGACCAGGCGCGCTTAAACCAGATCGACTCCTGCCAGCCCGAAATTGCGTAACACGCGAACGCCATGACACCAACGAAGCGAAACACGGCCAGGTAGTGTGCGCCCGCTTCCAGAGCACGTCCGGCTACGTAAGCGGAGAAAATTCCAACCACCAGGGAGTAGAGAAACCACTGGGTCAGATTCGTGACCATAGACGGGGTTCCCCCCGGCCAGATTGTGAGTATCACTCCCGGACCTCTCTTGACCTTCTCCTGGTATTCGGGCGAGTTCATCGCTTGCATGGAGCCGGCGTGGGGTATGATGTACTGGCCGGCAGGTATGTTGAGCTTCCGGAGAGCGTCCGCGGCAGCGTCTTCGTCAGGGAGTTTTTTCATGTCGTTCGAATGGTATTTCAAAAACATGTGAACGACGGAACTGGCAATAAAGACGAAGACCGCCGACAGTAGAATCGGAAGCCAAAGGGAAAGAATCGGAACCATACGGACCTCCTTGGGTTGAATGTGACATTCTCGCAGACCGACCGTCTCCACAGGCGGCAAGAAGTGATCTTGAAGGTCTGCCTTCAAACCAGAAAACGCTGCGGGCAGGATTTCAGTTCCCTCCACGGCTATGACAGGGATACATGAAAGAAGTGAAAAAGATCAACAAGCACGGGGGCATCTCACTTAGGAAGTTCCAACGCTCAACGCAGATCCCGACAGAGAACCTCCCGAAACAACTATGCGGGGCAGGCACGACGGAAATCCGACCGCGATGACAAAGAAGAGAACAACGGGCGAGTGGAAAGAAAAAGGGCTGCCTCATCGTTTGAGACAGCCCCTCTGGTTTCGCGAACTTCGGAACAGTGTCGAATGGACTGATTCCTTGATCAGTGTTTCAGAATCCTGGAAGATTCCCTGACGATGAACTCTGTCTCGAGAACGACGCGCTCTGTCGGGAGAATCGTTGCCGATTCGATGTTCCGGATCAAGATCTCCGCCGCCATCTTGCCGATTTCGTACTGTGGAGCGCGTATCGTCGTCAATGGCACCGGATAGATCCGTGCATAATAGATATCATCGTTACCGATAATGGAAATGGTATCCGGGACTCGAATGGACAATTCTTTGAGAGCCATCATCACAGCGAGGGCCTGTTGATCATTGAAGCAAACGATAGCGGTCGGGTATTCCTCTTTCTTTCTGCCTGTAAAATATTCTTTTGTCTTGCGGAAACTCTCGTCGTAGTGCGATCCGATTGGTACGATCATGTCCTTGTGGAACACGAGTGTACTTTCGCTGAAGGCATGTCGGAATCCCTCAATCCTCTCCATAGTGTGCGAAGAGTGTGGAGGTCCTGCGAAGTGGACTATGTGCGTGTGGCCACTGTCGATCAGGTACTTGACGGCCTTCTTGATTGCTCGCAGGTTGTTGATCGCAACGACGTTCGCCTGAATCCCTTTGACATCCTCCAGAAGCACAAACGGGTAATTGATTCTCTTCAGTTTGAAGAGATGTTCGATCTCTGCTGTTCCTTCCAGCGTGGGAGCGATGATCGTTCCCTTGATGTCTTTTGCGGAAAAGAGATGCGTGAGTCTCTCTTCATACTCGTGGTTATCCGCGGAACTCGTGACGACAATCGAATATCCCTTGCTGTCTGCGTACTCTTTCGCTCCAGTGGCGATCGCAGTATAGAATGGATACTCCAAATCCTTGATGATCAGTCCGATGCTCTTGTCCTGACCTCCATTCTTGAGATTTCTGGCGACGCCTTTCGGGCGAAAATTCAGTTCCCTCATCACTTCAAGGATCTGATCCCTCGTCCTAGGCTTCACCGAGTCTTTGGCATTGATGACAGCAGAAACGGTTCCCTTTGAGACTCCAGCCTTCTTTGCAACATCTTCTATCGTAATTCTCTTCATTTGCTTTCGAATGCCTTCCCAGAAAGCCCGGCAATTGAAACGGTTTAATTATTTTTGAACTAAATATTACCGAAAAACACGAAACAGTCAATATAAATACTATGCAATGATTGGAGTGTCGGAGTGGTCGGCCGTTCAAATGAGTCAGAACGCCCTGCATTCGGCCTGTTTTTCTTAGGTGCTGCGCCAAGATCCAGGAAGGCTGTTCATTGTCCGGGTAGCACTCAGCTGGAAGTAATTAGCCGGTTCTTGTCTCAACAAAAATCCGAACTGTGGGGAAAGCGAGGATCGCTACTTTGAGGATGAACAGAACATACACACGTATCACCCGAAAACGCGTCTGTATCCCATTTCTGTGTTGATCGTCTGCATCACATGCACGCCGTAACCTTCTTCACGGGTGTTCCTCGAAGGATTCTCTGAACAAGAACCTGTCAAGGTTCGCACACGTTGTCCCCGCAATCCTCTGACTTCATGCAAATGAGCGGTCCGTCTGTCGTCCAATGACCGTTGAAGTGCAAGGTGAAATCCAGTGCACGACACAAGCTCCGTTTTGTCCTTGCCTTTTTCTGGTAACTCCCTTAATATTGAAACGGTTCAATAAATATTGAACCAAGAACCTGAGGGCTGCTTCGGCCCCCTGAGGAGGGAGTATTCTATGAAAAGGTGCAGCTTTCTGCCTCTGATTCTGCTCATGTGTGGCTGGCAGAATAGTCATGCATGGATATTGCCGTCCCTGTCCGACACCACGCGAACGGGGAAAGAGCGCGGTTCGTACTATACCGGAATTTATCAAAACCTCTTTAGGGATCTGTTGGGAATAAGCGAAGTTCGGGCCAGGGCGCGGGTTGACAGTGCGTTTGTCCAATTGTTCCATGGAAACGACTCGACCGAGCGGGTGTATTATCCGGTGGAACCCGAAATGGCATACATCGAGGACATCGCGCACAATGATGTCCGCACCGAGGGCATGTCGTATGGGATGATGATCGCGGTCCAACTCGACAAAAAGAATGAATTCGATCGGCTCTGGAAGTGGGCAAAAACGTTCATGCAGCACAAGAAGGAGCCCCGCAAGACGTACTTTGCATGGCACTGCAACACGGACGGGACAATCATCGATTCGACAGCCGCCTCCGATGGCGAAGAGTGGTTTGTGACATGTCTCTTCTTTGCATCGGCACGATGGGGGAACGGTGATGGAATATTCAACTACAAGGTTGAGGCACAGGCAATTCTGGATGCCATGCTCAGCAAAGATGGAAAACGCTGGAGCGATGGGGGTATTACGCCTATGTTTAGCAAGAAGGAACGCCAGGTCGTTTTCGTTCCGACTGTCGACGCGTCGTGGTTCACAGATCCTTCGTACCATCTTCCCCACTACTACGAACTCTGGGCGCGTTGGGCCGACAAGAATAATTCATTCTGGTGTGAGGCTGCCGCGACGAGCCGCGGGTTCTTCAGGAAAGCGGCCCATCCAACCACCGGTCTGATGCCCGACTATTCTCACTTCGACGGGTCGCCGTTGAATTGGCGGGAGGGAGGAAATAATGATTTCCGTTTCGATGCATGGCGGGTTGCGATGAATGTCGCAGTCGACTATGCTTGGTTTGCCCGGGATCCCTGGGCGGTACCGCAGTCGAACCGGCTTCTCGATTTTTTCCACTCCCAGGGAATAGGAGTATACGGAAACCTCTTTACACTTGACGGCAAAAAGCTGGCAGATGATCACAGTGCCGGATTGGTGGCCATGAATGCCGTTGCCTGTCTCGCTTCGACGAACGCGAATCGGAGAGAATTCGTGGCAGAACTCTGGAACACATCCGTTCCAAATGGTCTCTACAGATACTATGACGGCCTGCTCTACATGATGGCTATGCTCCAGGTAAATGGTAGTTTTAAGATCTACGACCCCACGGGAAAACCACCGGTTGAATGTCCCGGTATGCCAAACTGAACCGCCGTTCGACCGCCGAACAATTCTACGGTAAGCAGATCCAAACAACCGAGGCTTGGATGAATTCGCGCCGCCTGATCAACTCCTGCTCCAGCCATTCCATCGGAAGAAGCGCATTCCGTATCGGCTCCAGCTTGCAGTGGCCGATAGCACTTCTGTCAATTTTGCTTCTTCTTCCCTCGGTGCTTTTTCCGGGGGAGCAGCTGAAGCAATCCCGGAAGGACGAATCCTACATATCGACGAAGACAGCGGCCGGAGCTTTTGCTCTTGCAGCTTCAGGCCGATCCGCTTCATTGCTTGTCAGTTCCCGTGACTTTCCCGCTGTGCTGCGAGTCGTGAGAGATCTTCAGTCGGACATTCGGAGCGTTGCCCGGTTTGAATCCCCGATCCATCTCGATACACTCCCGAAATCAGGAGAAATTGTGATTGTAGGAACACTCGGAACGAATCCGCTTATCGACGAATTGGTCCGGGAAGGAAAGATCGACGTTAATGGCATCGTCGGCATGTGGGAAGCCTCTTTGATACAGGTTGTCGAACATCCGTTCCCCGGCATCATGCGTGCCCTCATAATCGCAGGAAGCGACAAAAGGGGCACAGTCTATGGGGTTTACGACCTTTGTGCGAAGATAGGGGTTTCTCCCTGGTACTGGTGGGCTGACGTGCCGGCCAAACGTCAGCCGAACCTCTATGTTCTCCCGGGGCGCCGCACACTCGGGTCCCCCGCGGTGAAATACCGCGGGATTTTCATCAACGATGAGGCCCCGGCGTTGTCCGGGTGGGTAACCGAAAAGTTCGGAGGGTTCAATCACGCTTTCTATGAAAAGGTCTTTGAACTCATCCTCCGGATGAAAGGCAATTACCTCTGGCCGGCGATGTGGGGGAGGGCGTTTTATGACGATGATTCGCTTAATCCAAAGCTGGCAGACGAATACGGCGTCGTGATAGGCACCTCGCATCACGAGCCGATGATGCGCGCCCACGATGAGTGGCGGCGATACGGAAAAGGGGCCTGGAACTATGAGAAGAATGATTCCGTCCTGAGGAGCTTCTGGCAGCAGGGGATCAGGCGCATGAAGAACTACGAAAGCATCGTGACCATCGGAATGCGGGGGGATGGTGATGAGCCGATGTCTCAGGAGTCCAATATCTCCCTTTTGGAGCGAATCGTCAAAGATCAGCGGCAGATACTCGGTGAGGTCACCGAGAAAGGGCTGTCGTCGATTCCTCAGATATGGGCTCTCTACAAAGAGGTGCAGGAGTACTATGACAAGGGAATGCGGGTTCCCGACGATGTCACGCTGCTTCTGTGCGACGACAATTGGGGAAACATCCGGAAGCTCCCAAAAACTACGGACGCACCCCGCGCCGGAGGCTATGGAATGTACTATCACTACGACTATGTCGGCGGACCGCGCAACTACAAATGGTTGAATACAAACCAGATCTCGAGAGTGTGGGAGCAAATGCATCTGGCGTACAGTTACGGCGTCGATCGGATCTGGATTGTCAACGTTGGCGATATCAAGCCGATGGAATTTCCTACGCAGTTCTTCCTCGACTACTCCTGGAATCCGAACGCGTGGCCGGCAGAGCGATTGCCTGAGTACACGAGACAGTGGGGGGAGCAACAGTTCGGCGTGAAATACGCGACTGACATTGCCGACATCCTCACTAAGTACACGCAGTACAACTCACGCAGGAAGCCGGAACTGATAACTCCAAATACGTACAGCCTTGTCAATTATCGCGAGGCGGAGACCGTTGTCGCCGACTACAAGAACCTGGCGAAGCGTGCGCAGCGGATTTCCGACGCGTTGCCCAAAGAACTCAGGGATGCATTCTATCAACTCGTGCTCCACCCGGTTCTTGCCTGTTCCAATCTCAATGAACTGTACGTCACCGTTGGCAAGAATCATCTGTATGCAAATCAGGGACGAGCAGCGACCAACGCCCTTGCCGCAGAGGCGCGTATCCTCTACCTGAAAGATTCCGCAATCTCCCTCTACTACAACAGAACGATGGCAAAGGGGAAGTGGAATCACATGATGGACCAAACCCACATCGGGTACACCTACTGGCAGCAGCCGGACTCGAATATGATGCCTGCTGTCACGACCATTTCGATTCCGGTTTTGGCGGGGCTGGGTGTTGCCGTCGAGGGATCTGAGCGATCATGGCCCGCCGACAGCTCGGAGTTGGTTCTGCCTGAATTCGATCGGTACAATCAGCAGAGGTACTTCATCGATATCTTCAACCGCGGAACAACTCCGTTCAGCTACACGCTCAAGACCAACCAACCCTGGATGAAGGTCAATGCTGCGAAAGGAACTTGCACCGTTGGCGATCGTGTGTGGTTGAGTGTAGATTGGAAAAAGGCTCCAGCGGGAATGTCACGGATTCCGATCGTCATTTCGGGGCCGAAAAGAGAAACGGTGACAATTCAGGCGATTATCAACAATCCCTCTTCGCCCGATCCCGGCAGCGTAAATGGATTCGTGGAGAGCAACGGTTGTGTATCAATCGAGGCTGAACATTTTTCCCGCGCTGCAGAGTCCTCCACCCTTGGCTGGCAGAAAATTCCGGACCTGGGGCGCACGCTTTCGGCGATGGCCCCTGTGCCGGTGACGGCAGCCAGCCAAACACCGGGCGCCGATGCACCGCATCTTGAATACCCTGTGTATCTGTTCGACAAAGGCAACGTCACGGTGTCGGCATACCTGTCGCCGACGCTGAACTTCCATAACGATGCAGGGTTGCGCTATGCGGTCTCCTTTGATGATCAACCGCCGCAAGTTGTGAATATGCATGCGGGCAAGACATTTCAGGATTGGGAAGAATCTGTCAGGAATAACGTCAGCATTCTGAAATCGACCCATACGATCACAGAGCCCGGCAGGCACCTGCTGAAGTACTGGATGGTCGACCCGGGAGTCGTGCTCCAAAAACTCGTCGTCGAAACAAAGAATGTCAGGCCGGCTTATCTCGGTCCGCCGGAGAGTTACCGCGGTCCTGCGAATGCTCCCCAGACGAAATGACGTATTCCGGAGAAAACCTATGAGTATCAAACGAGTGCCACGCCTGACCATTACGGTGGGATTTCTCTGCATCCTGTTCTGCACCGATCCCGCACAGGCCCAACCGGAGCGCTCGGCTCCGCCGCAGGTTGAAATCCGCGGAAGTCGTTTGGAGCATCTGACCTCTGCGATTGTAGGGCAGGAGTATGATCTCTGCGTGAATCTGCCGAGAGGCTATCAGGACACGAGCAAGGCTTTTCCAGTCATGTTTCTGCTCGATGCACAGTGGGATTTTCCGTTGCTCCATGCACTCTATGGACAGCAATACTATGACGGATTCATCCCGGGGGCAATCATCGTGGGAATTACATGGGGAGGGGTCAATCCAAATCATGACAGCCTGAGAGCCAGAGATCTCACGCCAACAGTTGTCAGGCAACAATCTGCATCAGGCGGCGCTCCGAAATTCCTGAAGTTCATCAAGAATGAACTTATCCCTTACATCGAGCAAAACTACCGGGCAGCCAAGAGCGGTAGAACGCTGATAGGAAGCTCCTTCGGCGGACTTTTCACACTCTACGCTCTCCTTCAGGAAACGGCGTTGTTTGACCGATATGTGTTGACAAGTCCTGCAGTGGGATGGGACAACGAAGTCCTCTTCTCGTTTGAGAAGGAATACGCAGCGAAGAATACGCAGCTTCCGGTCCGCCTGTTTATTGGCATAGGAGGGCTTGAAGGGGATGGAGTGGTGGAATTTCAGAAGTTCGTGGCTCAGCTGAAATCGAGGAGCTACAAGGGACTCGAACTGGAAACGAAAGTGCTTGAAGGAATCGGGCACTCGGGAAGCAAAGCGGAAGGATACACGAAGGGCCTGCAGTGGGTATTCGCACGACCGATGTTGTCTCTCTCCCGGGAGATCCTCGATCAGTACATCGGGAAGTATCAGGTAGCACCGCAGGTTTCGATTGAGATCACCAATGATGACGGATGTCTTGTGATGGTCGTTCCCGGGAACACTAGAATCCCGCTTCTTGCTGAGAACAAAGAGAAGTTCTTCGTCAAAGGAATATACCTGATGGTGCGGTTCAAGAAGAACGAGGTTGGCAAGGTGACCGGCGTGGAGGTGGAACAGTATAGCGGGACGACATTCGCGCAGAAAGTGAACTAGGAGGATGCTGAAATACCTGAATAGACTACCACAAAGACACGATGGCACAACGCTGTTCTTTTGAGAATGGTCGTTCCTTGTCAGATTCAAATCTCTTGAATTTGGATACTTCAGGCCCTTGTGACTTTGTGGTGAGAGAGATTGTTTTTTCCGCAATCTGCTGGCAAACCGTTTCAGAGACTGTCACGCAAAGTCCTGCCCGCCGATGGAATACCCGGAGGCAGGCGCTAAGGCGTATAGAAAAGAAGACAAGTTCAATCGTGCATTCCTGAAAGAACAAAAGAATTGAAAAGACTCCTGACACTCTTGGTTCTTCTGACCATCCTTGCGGTTTCCCATGCGCAGGAACGTCAATTCGCCAACCCAATATTAGCAGGGTTCTATCCAGATCCGAGCATTTGCAGGGTGGGAAAAGACTACTACCTGGTGACCTCGACGTTTGCATACTTTCCGGGCATACCGGTGTACCAAAGCCGCGATCTGGTCAACTGGAAATTGATCGGTCACGTGCTCGATCGACCCGAGCAGCTGAATCTGGATGGACAGGGAGTCTCCCGCGGGCTTTTTGCGCCAACAATCCGGTACAACAAAGGGTTGTTCTACGTGATTTGCACGCAGGTTGACCGTGGCGGAAATTTCATCGTCACGGCAAAATCACCAGCCGGTCCCTGGACGAATCCCGTCTGGCTGCCGGAGATCAACGGCATCGACCCGTCTCCATTCTTCGATGACGATGGAAACGCGTACGTCATTTATAACAGCATTCCTCCCGACAACAAATCGCTGTACGATGGACACAGAACGATTCGTATCGTTGCACTCGACATCAAGACGCTCAAAGTATCCGGAAAAGAAACGATCCTCGTGAACGGAGGGGTCGACATCACAAAGAAGCCGGTCTGGATCGAGGCTCCGCATATCATCAAGAAAAACGGGAACTACTACCTGATCGCGGCGGAAGGCGGGACAGCCGAGCAGCATTCCGAGGTCGTTTTCAAGAGCAAGAACGTCGACGGTCCGTACGTTCCGTTCGAAAAGAATCCTATCTTAACGCAACGGAATCTTGATCCGAAGAGAGAATATCCCATCACGTCAACCGGTCACGCAGATTTTGTTCAGACCGGGGATGGATCCTGGTGGGCGGTGTTCCTGGGTTGCCGCCCGTACCGTCCGTTCGACCAGAATTATTTCAACACGGGGAGGGAAACGTTTCTCGCACCTGTCGATTGGAGTGGTGAATGGCCTCTGATCAATCCCGGTTATGAACTGGTTCAGTATCACTATCCTGTCCCCTTCGAATCACCAAGCCCCAGCGGTGTCGTTCCGCAAGGGGGCAACTTCGTGATCAGAGACGATTTCAACTCTGGCGATTTGAATCCTGAATGGGCATTTCTGAGGACGCCGCGGGAACCTTGGTACGACCTCAAGGAACACAAAGGCTGGCTGGCGATGTGTGTGAGGCAAGAGACGTGCGCAGATGCCGTCAATCCGAGTTTCCTTGGCCATCGTCAGCAGCACGCTACTGGCTCGGCAAGTGTGAGCCTTCAATTCTCTCCAAAGGCGGAGAGCGAAAAAGCGGGCTTGCTCGTCTTCCAAAACGAATCGCACTACTATTTCCTCTGCAGGTCTGTCCAGGAAGGTAAATCGGTCATTCAACTGTTCTCGTCCGGCACGGCAGGGAGCCAGGCGCGAGAAATGCAGCTTCTTGTCTCGCAAGAACTTGATCGGGTCCATGCTGACGAGGCTGTAGGGTTGAAAATTGAGGCGCACGGTTCTTCCTACTCGTTTCTGTTCAGCTCGCAGAAAGACAAATGGATTCTTCTGAAAGATGGGGTTGATGCCCGTTTTCTGAGCACACGAGTCGCTGGCGGATTTGTTGGATGTATGTACGCTTTGTACGCGACGTCACTCGGAACGCCGTCGAAAAGCAAAGCGTACTTTGATTGGTTCGAATATGCGGGCGATGATGAGATACACAGATCGAAATGAACATCGGAGGGATGATGAATCAGTCAGGAGCTTTGTACCGTGACTTGCGGAACAAGACCGTCGTTGTAACGGGCGGCGGAAGTGGACTCGGTTTCGCCATCGCGAGCGAGTTTATCGCCAATTCTTCACACGTCGTTATCGTCGGCAGAGATGCCGCGAGACTCAAGGAAGCCCGTAAGCTACTCGGAAAGAAGGCCCATTGCATTGCATTTGATGTGGACGAGATTGACCGGCTGCCGGAGCTTGTGGCATTGATCAAGGGTGCCGTCGGCGAGGTAGATGTCCTCGTCAACAACGCGGGCATCAACATGAAGAAAGATGTTCTTCACGTTACCAACAAGGATTTTCAGGGAATCATCCAAACAAATCAAACCGCAGTCTTTGCCCTGACGCGGGACATATTGAGATCCATGGTCGTGCGGCGGTCCGGGAGCGTGATCATGATCAGTTCGATGGCCTCCCGGTATGGCATCCCAAAAGTGATCGGCTATACTGCATCGAAATCGGCTGTCGAAGGTATGACGCGCGCGCTCGCGGTGGAGTGTGCCCCGTTCGGTATCCGCGTCAACTGCATTGCTCCAGGATTCATCAAAACGAGAATGTCCTCAGAAGCACTCGAGAGCGATCCGGAGCGGAAGCACAAAGTTCTTGCCCGCACTCCAATGGGGCGATTGGGGGAGCCGGCAGACGTCGCACATGCGGCGCTGTTCCTGGCGTCAGAACAGTCGAAATTTGTCACAGGAGTCGTACTCCCTGTGGATGGAGGCAATTCCATTGGATTTTGATGTCCTACGCTCCCGTCAGGGGGTACGGCGCAATCATTCAAAACAGAGAGGTTCGAGAGTATGACAGATGCACAATGGGTGTTACTGAAAAGCACCATACAAGGTGAACAATCATCGTCTCTCCCAATCGGCTTCATCATCGATTGTCCGTGGGTGCCAAACTGGTGCGGGGTTACCATCCTCGACTATTTTTCGAACGATGACATCTGGATCAACGCCAACCTCAAAGCTATCAATGATTTCCCTGATGTCATGTTCCTCCCCGGTTTCTGGTCTGAATTTGGTATGTGCACCGAACCGTCCGCGTTCGGAGCGCGATGCTCATTTCCGGTGAACGAATTTCCCCATGCGCACAAGCTTTCACTTACAGTGAATGAAATCGACTCGCTTCCATCGCCGAATCCAAAGGTCGATGGTCTCTTGCCCTTCATGTTGAATCGTCTGAAACTGGCGCAACCTCGAATCGAGGATGCGGGCCACAAGATCCGGTTCGCCGTGGCCCGGGGACCACTGAATATCGCCAGCTATCTCATGGGTACGTCGGAATTCCTGACGCTTCTGATGATAGCTCCTGCAACAGCAGAACGGTTGATAACAAAGATCACAACGTTTCTCAAAGAATGGCTGTCGCTGCAGAGGGAAACATTCCCCACCATCGATGGCATTCTGCTGCTCGATGATATCATCGGATTTCTCGGCGAACCAGAGTTCCGTTCGTTCGGACTCCCGTACTTCAAAGAGTTGTACGGCACCGATGTCTCCGTCAGGTTCCTCCACAATGACGCTCATTGCAAAGTGTCGGCTCCGTTCCTGCCAGAGATGGGAGTCAATCTTTTCAACATGGGATTTGACATTACGCTGAATGAATTGAAATTATTGACTGGAAACAAAGTCACGCTTCTTGGAAACATCCCTCCACGTGATGTGCTGGCGAGCGGTACTCCGGAGGACGTGACCAGAGTGACAACTGAGTTGATCGAATCTCTTCATGATCGGTCCAGAGTCATTCTGTCTTGCGGTGGAGGCATGCCGCCGGGGGTGAAGTCTGAGAATATCAAGGCCTTTATTGACGCGGCAAAGAGACAAGTACCTGTCCCATAGCTGCGCTTCGACAATCCGCCTGCCCCAAGAAGCATGGTTCGGCGGGCAGGCCAACTGTCGGACAACCGGGTCGGACAGCTTGAAAGGCGGAAAGTGTTACGAGTAGCGGTTCTCATCGTGTTCTATGCTCTGGTGCGATGTCCCTGCGATTCCTTTGCCCAAAGCGCAACGGATATCGAGCGTACTCTCCGCGCTGTGGCTAACGGTATCGTTAAAGATTCAGTGTTCAGTTTCGTCGATCAGAAGAGCGGGCGACACATCAAGTACGCAACCGAGGCGCCGGAGGATGCACAACTGCGGCTTGTAAGCCCTTACGCAGACTGGCGCTACTGGAACGGAGTGCTGAACATTTCGTTGATCAGATTGGGTGAAACACTTCACCAGGCTTCCTTTGCCGATTTCGCGGTGAGAAACGTGGCATTCAGTTTCGACAACGTCGGTTGCTTCAAGGATCGGTACAAGGGGGAAGGGAAATGGAATTATCCCTTTGGACAACATTTCATCATGGAAGAGCTCGACGACTGCGGCGCAATGGGTGCCAGTGTCATCGAAGTGTACCGCAGCGATAGGCAGGATCGGTATCGATCATACATCGATCAAGCCGCAGCACATATGCTGAAACGGCAGACCCGGCTGAACGACGGCACGTTTGCCCGGTCGTTTCCGCACAAATGGACTCTCTGGTCTGATGATCTCTACATGAGCATCTCCTTCCTCTCCCGGATGGGTGCTCTGACAGGAGACAGGAAGTATTTTGACGACGCTGCGCTGCAGGTCATCAATTTCCAAAAGTACGTGTTTGATGTGAATACCGGATTGATGTATCACTGCTGGTATTCAGATGTGCAACGGCCGGGTGTTGCCTTCTGGGGCCGTGCCAATGGTTGGGCCCTGATGGCGCAGGTTGATTTGCTGGACCGCCTGCCGACGAATCACCCCAGCCGCCCGCAGTTGTTGGAGATTCTGAAACGACACATCCTTGGAGTCGCCCGCTACCAGGGGGCAGAGGGTCTGTGGCATCAGTTGCTCGACAAGCCCGACTCGTATGTGGAGACGTCCTGCAGCGCGATGTTTGCGTATGCAATCGCACGATCCGTCAACAAGGGGTACATCGAGCAGCGCTACGCCTCGATTGCCCGACGCGGATGGGAAGGTGTGACGTCGAAAATCCGGTCCGATGGCCAGATTGAAGGAGTCTGCGCAGGAACATCAGTCAGTGACGATCTCGTCGCCTACTATTGCCGTCCGACGCCTCTGAACGACATCCATGGGATTGGTGCTGTGATACTGGCCGGCACAGAAATCCTGCAGCTCGCCAAGTGACCCGGCCGCTGCCATTGAGATTCTCAACGTTTTCCTGACTCCCTGAGCAAACACTTGAAGGAACTATGACAAACTCTGAAAGCACTGACATGAACAATGCTGCGGGTCAAGCAGCGCCGGTGACCCACTATCGCTGGGCTATTTGTGCACTGCTCTTCTTTGCTACAACCATCAACTATGTAGACCGATCGGTTCTGGGACTTCTTGCTCCTGTCCTGCAGAAGGAAATCGGCTGGGACCAGATTGATTATGGCAATATTGTCGCAGCGTTCATGGCCGCCTATGCCATAGCTATGGTTTTTGTCGGCAGGTTTGTTGACAGGGTGGGAACGAAAACCGGATTCTCAATCTCCATTGTTGTTTGGAGCATCGCAGCGATGGGACATGCTCTCGCCAGGTCTGTTTTCGGCTTTGGCGTTGCGAGGTTCGCTCTTGGCCTGGGCGAGTCCGGGAATTTTCCCTCGTCGAATAAAGCCATCGCTGAATGGTTTCCGAAGAAGGAGAGAGCTCTTGCGATATCTTTGTTTAACTCCGGGGCGAACATTGGCGCACTGCTGGTTCCTCTTGTCGTCCCCTGGATCGCTCTGACCTGGGGTTGGCAGGCGGCGTTCATCTTCACCGGTCTGCTCGGGTTCATCTGGCTGGTTTTCTGGCTTTGGCTCTATGAGATACCGGAGAGGCACAAAAAAGTCTCAAGGGCGGAATTGGAAATCATTCACAGCGATGCGGCTGAGAGCGCGCCGGAAAAAATTCCCTGGTTGGGTTTGCTCAGATACCGACAAACCTGGTCTTTCATCGTCGGCAAATTGCTGACGGATCCGTTCTGGTGGTTCTATATATATTGGCTGCCGAAATTCCTCAACGAAAAATATGGTCTCGACCTGGCTCATGTCGGCCTGCCATTGATCGTTATCTATACCATGACGAGCGTCGGCGGCATTGCCGGGGGGTGGCTCCCGGGATTCTTTATCAGAGCTGGCTGGGGAATCAACAGGGGAAGGAAGACCGCAATGCTGGTCTGTGCATTGTTGATTGTGCCCATCGTGTTCGTTCCCATTGCATCGTTATGGTGGGCAGTGATTTTGCTCGGTCTGGCTACAGCAGCGCATCAGGGTTGGTCTGCAAACCTTTTCACGACAGTTTCTGATATGTTCCCCAAGAAAGCGGTCGGGTCTGTTACCGGGATCGGCGGCATGGCCGGTTCGATCGGCGGAATATTGATCGCTTCGGGGACCGGCTATATCCTGCAGGCAACCGGAAGTTATACCACGCTCTTCATCATGGCTGGATCAGCATACGTGATCACGTTGTTCATCTTCCATCTGTTGGTCCCGAAAATCGACACCTTCGAGATGGGGATCAAATGATCCGGAAGACGAAAATCGCATTTCTCATTACGCTCTTCCTGTGTTTCTTGTCGCTGTCCATGGTCGCCCAGGTAAAGCTGCCGCGTCTCATCAGTGACGGCATGGTCTTACAGCGGGATGCCCGGGTCAAGGTGTGGGGATGGGCGGCGCGAGGCGAGAAGGTCACGGTCAAATTCCTCGGATCGACCTATTCCGCAACCGCGGACACGATGGGGGAATGGGCCGTCCAGCTCTCGGGATTGAAAGCGGGCGGACCTTGTACGATGACAATAGACGCCAGCAATTCAATCACCATAAACAATATCCTGATTGGTGACGTCTGGGTCTGTTCCGGTCAATCGAACATGGAACTGCCCATGCGCCGCGTGCGCCCGCTCTATGAGCAGGACGTTGCAGAAGCGAGCAACACGTACATCAGGTACTTCGCAGTCCCGCAGAAGTACAATTTCAACGCTCCGCAAACTGATCTCAGCGGCGGAATGTGGGAGAGTCCGAATCCGACGTCGGTTCTGAGCTTCTCTGCGGTCGCGTATTTCTTTGGCGCGGAGCTTTACGCGAAATATCATGTTCCTGTCGGCCTCATCAACACCAGCCTTGGCGGTTCACCGGCTGAGTCGTGGATGAGCGAGGAAGCATTGAGGCAGTTCCCAAAGCACTTTCAGGAGGCTCAACGGTTCAAAAACGCGGACCTGATTCGTCAGATCGAAAGTCAGGACAAGGCCAGAATCGATGCCTGGTATGAGCTGCTGAAACAAAAGGACGAGGGCTATAAGGATCCTCAGAGGCCGTGGTTCAGTCCGGCCGTGAGCACCGACGGCTGGCCGCAGATGCATGTGCCGGGCTACTGGGCTGGAACCACACTCGGTCCGGTCAACGGCGTTGTCTGGTTTCGGAGGGATTTTGATATTCCTGAATCCATGACCGGCAGGCCGGGGACACTGAATCTGGGACGGCTTGTGGATGCGGACTCCGTCTTTGTCAACGGTGTATTCGTGGGCACGACGAGCTATCAGTACCCACCGCGGTGGTACGACCTCCCGTCCACCGTGTTAAAAAAAGGACGGAACACGATTGTCGTTCGGGTCATCAGCAACATCGGCAAGGGAGGGTTTGTCCCCGACAAGCCGTACGAGATCGTCTGTGCCGGACAAACGATCGACCTAAAAGGCGAGTGGAAGTACCGGCTCGGGGCTGCGATGGATCCGTTGGCGGGTCAGACATTTGTCCGTTGGAAGCCGCTCGGCTTGTACAACGCCATGCTGTCGCCTCTCCTGAACTATGCCATCAAAGGAGCGGCATGGTACCAGGGGGAGTCGAATGCCGAAAGGCCTGCCGAGTACTGCGCGCTGCTTCCTGCTCTGATTCGTGATTGGCGAACACAATGGAACGAAGGGGATTTTCCGTTCCTGATCGTTCAACTTCCGAATTTCATGGAGCCGAAGAGTCAGCCATCAGAAAGCAACTGGGCGCTGCTGAGGGAAGCACAGATGGATGCGTCCTCGCTGCCGAACACCGGTGTCGTCGTCACGATCGATCTTGGAGAATGGAACGACATTCATCCCCTGAACAAGAAAGATGTCGGCAAACGGTTGACACTTGCCGCGGCGAAGATGGCATATGCTGATGAGACGGTTGTTTCTTCCGGGCCTGTGTATACGTCCATGAGGACGGAAGGGAACAAGATCATCCTCTCGTTCACGAACACAGGAAGCGGATTGGTCGCCAAAGGAAAGGATCTTGACGGCTTCGCCATCGCGGGAGCGGACAAACGGTTCGTTTGGGCGCACGCGACCATCAAGGGTAACACGGTGGTTGTTTGGAGCGAGGATGTTTCCAATCCTGTTGCGGTCCGATATGCCTGGGCGGATAATCCTTCAGGTGCTGGTCTCTACAATGTCGAAGGACTCCCGGCTGCGCCATTCAGAACCGACAGTACTCCATTCTGAAAGCGTACTCTTGAACAGCGGGCCATTGCAGCCAGTGGGCGGGCTGCAGAAGGCGAAAACGGATTGAGGAACTCCCGGGAGTTGCAGTCCTATCGCACCAGGAGCATCTTTTTTGTTTCTGCGAATCCGGCCGACGTGAGCCGTCCGAAGTAGACGCCGCTCGGCATCTCTGTTGCATCCCACGGAACAGTGTATCTCCCTGGCGACTTCTCCTCGTCGACGAGCATCGCCACCTCCCGGCCAGCTGCATCATACACCTTGAGTGTAACGTGGCTTCGAGCTGGCACCCTGAAGGTGATGACCGTCTGTGGGTTGAATGGGTTCGGATAGTTCTGTTCCAGCAGATACTCTTCGGGAGGACCGGCTTCATGTTCGGCGGCACTCACGGCGGGGATGATCTTCAGGAGTTCTATTCCGTTCGCTTTCCGGAGATTTTTCGAATAGCTCATCTCCGTTGCATTGTTCCAGTGTTCATGCACACCCAGGCTTCCTATCGGTGTACCGTCATTCTCAGGATCATAACGCACACCTGTCGGCCAATTCGCCGAGTCTGCAGCCTGATGCAGGTGATCGTCAACGCCGACCATCTGGGGGTACGTCTCGGCATGCTTGTCGCTTGTGAACTCAGCCTTGAGCATGTCATAGCACACAGATTCCAACGCTACCGGATCCTGCGACATCAGAATGGAAGATGGCCAGTCGTTATTAAATGGCGCCATTTTGAATTTGACAGGCTCCAGGTTTGCTCCACGTCCGCCCCATAATCCATCGACGACATAGAACACGGAGTTGCCGCCGAGTTTCTTATGCCCCATAAGATCCACCAGGACGCGGTACTTGCTATATCCGAACCTGCTGTTCTTGTTACCGCCGGGAGTAAATCCATCCGGATTGACGAGTCCCATGTGCATATGCATGGCATTCTGCCGGACGTGCGAGCCGAAATCAAGTTTTCCGATCACCGTCATTCCACCGCGTTCGTGAACTTTGAGAGCCCCCACATAGATCAGGTAATCCGCTTCCTCGATCACGCTGTAGAGGGTATCTTGATAGACGGGAGACCCGACCGACATGTCGCTCCAGCTGCCGGCGCGAAGTGTTCCACCTTTGTCGGAGAAGAACACTGACGGTTTTGTCCCTTTGGCTGCAACGGTCCGTCCTTGTCCACCTTTGTGGCAGATATATCTGACGTTTGGAAACTCTGTATGCCAGATGTCCCAATATTCGCTCTGAATATCCCGCATCGGATCACCAACAGAAATGTTCTCCTGCGGGATGCCATAATCATTGATGAGTCCCCGAAGCAACGCGAGAACAGGCTGCGGAGACGTGCGCGATTCGATATAGGAAGTAAGATCAGGGATAGAGTGATTGTTGCTGTCAACCACCGTGGATCCGATACCGTTCGTCTTGATGAAGATCTTCTCTCCGGTCTTGTATCCTAACGCTCCCTTCCCTTTCCTCGTGTTGAAGGAAACGAACAACGAGTCCATTGCGTCGCGAACCTTGGATGTACCGGTGAGCTTGAGCAGCGACTCCCGAACCATCCCATCGACCACAGTCATGTTGGTGTTCTTGGGGAGGTAGTAGGCATCACCAAAGGATCTGTTTCCGCAGTTCTCATTTGTCGCATCCGGATTTCTATCCCAGATGACACGTCCGGGAAATATCCCTCGTGCCACACCGATCGGCACGTTGGCTGTGTCAAGGTAGCTCGAATCCGCGAAGACGGGGGGTTGATCTGCCTGGAATGCAAGGAATCCAGTCACGAGGGCAACGACAAAGAACCCAACCGCCGCCCATGTGCGGGATGTGCTCCAGTGCATTTTCATACGATCCAATGCGAAGGCTGACATTGCCAGACCAAGGACGTACAGAACAAAGGTTGACGCTATCGGATACGCCACCCGCATGCAAGGATAGGAAGCCCGGCTTGGTTTGGGGAGAACGCGCATGAGAAACCAAATGACCGCAAGAATCCCGGTGACAGGAACAAACCACTTGCTGAGCTTTGAACTTTTCAGACTCTCTATCCAGGCTTTCATCATATTCCTTTACCAAGGATTGGTACGCCCCCTGAGACCGTCTACACGCGACTCAGTGACCAAAGTCGAATCTGCTGCAAAAGCACAGCTCCCTCTCTGCATAGGCTGCGAGACGGACGAGACCCAACCGTCACTATGTCTGTGTGGTTTCCGCGACACGCGATTGTCATGAGACGCAGATGTAATACGATAGCGGATAGTTGCCTGAATTTCAATGTCCGCCAGCACAACAGAATCTTCTGCTAACAATCGAGGGAACATAAGGAAACAATTCTCTGAGAATGGTGGACATGGATTCCCGTTTTTGAAATTCGATGATGCTGTTCGCTGCACAGCGAGTTGCGAATGGGGAGATTTCGGACACGATGCTGGAAACGAGAGTCATCACAGCACAATGCAGCATCAAATGCATGGTGAGGCCACGCAACTTCTTTGGAAGCCGGCCGCTGATTCCGCCGGTTCGACATCCTCTGACCTTGCGAAGAACAGCACAATTTGACTAACTTAGTGTCGGACCAAACAACGAGGGGCTGGTCACCGCCAAAGAGCTCCCGAACCAGAGAACAAGAAGAGGATACGATGACTAGAAGGCATTTCCTGATTACGTTCACATTGCTGTGCACTACGGGTGTTGTGTTCTCACAATCAACGGTGAATACACTTGTGGTTCACGCCGACGCCGCCAAAGACACTATCAGCAAATTCATCTACGGACAATTTGCGGAGCACCTCGGACGCGGCATCTACGGGGGCATTTGGGTGGGAGAGAACAGCTCCATTCCCAATACGCGCGGCATGCGCAACGATGTTGTTGCCGCCCTGAAGAAGATAAAAGTCTCCGCAGTTCGATGGCCCGGCGGATGTTTTGCGGATGAGTATCATTGGGGGGCCGGCATCGGCCCGCGTGCCAATCGTCCCAAGATGGTCAACACGAATTGGGGAGGAATCACAGAAGACAACAGCTTCGGGACGCACGAATTCATGGACCTGTGTGAGCAGCTTGGGTGCGAGCCTGTCATTTGCGGAAACATCGGAAGCGGCACGGTGAAAGAAATGTCAGACTGGGTGCAGTACCTGACTGGAGACGGCGACAATCCAATGACCGAATTACGAAGGAAGAACGGGAGGGACAAGCCATGGAGGGTGAAATTCTGGGGCGTGGGGAATGAGACCTTCGGATGCGGCGGTATCATGTCGGCTGATCACTATGCGAATGAACTTGCGCGATACTCGTTGTTTCTCAAGAACTACGGCGCGAATAGGCTTTACAAGATCTCTTCGGGTGGTCTTCCTGAGGATTTCAATTGGACTGAAACAATCATGAACAAATGGAAGAACACCGACGGCTGGCTTCAGGGATACCTGAGCGGATACTCTCTGCATTTCTATACGGTGAACGATTGGAGCAACAAAGGGTCTGCAATTGATTTCACCGAGAATCAATGGTTCGCTACGCTTTCGAAAACCTTGCAGATGGAGGACCTCGTCGCCAGGCATTCGGCAATAATGGACAAGTATGACGCACACAAAAGTATCGACTTGATTGTGGACGAGTGGGGAACCTGGTATGACGTCGAGCCAGGAACCAACCCCGGCTTTCTGTATCAACAGAACACCCTCCGTGATGCAGTTGTTGCGGCCGTCAACCTGAACATCTTTCATAAGCATTGTGATCGTGTGAAAATGTCGAACATCGCGCAGATGGTGAATGTGCTACAGGCAATGATTCTCACGCAGGGAGCCGACATGGTGTTGACCCCGACGTACTATGTCTTCAAGATGTATTCCGTCCACCAGGACGCTGTGATGCTGCCGGTAGAGTTGCAGTGTGAATCGTACTCCAACGGGGCGGCATCCATACCTGCATTGAGTGTATCCGCATCGAAGGACAAGGAAGGCCGAATCCATATCTCGATTGCAAATCTCCACCCGACGAAAGCGCTGACCGTGCGGTGCGATGTGAAGGGAACACCATGCTCAAGGGTTTCGGGTGAAATCATCACGGCAGCATCGATGAACGCGCATAATGATTTTGGCAAGCCGGAGGCCGTGAACATGAAGCCGTTCGTGGGCGCTCAGCCGCACAATGGGATTCTCACAGTTTCTCTTCCTGCAAAATCTGTCGTGACGCTTGAAGTGAATTGACGTGGGAGTGTACGTGAGGGTTTGTCGTCTCATGTATGCAGACGTTGGTTAACGCCGTTGCTGTTCGGATGATTGCAGGGGAAATGGGTCCGGTGTTTATGCTCTTCACCTCACATAACAAGAATGGATAATCTAGAAATGTGGCATACTTCTGCCTCACGTACCAATGCAGTTCTAAACACGATTCGGGGCTTCAACCATGGTGTTCGTGTTTCACTATTACTCATCGCAGGGCTTCTGACTTGCAGTGTTGTCCCTTCCGACGTTGCCCGATCGCAAGGAACATCTCCTGTGGCCAGGAAATGGGTGGGAACCTGGAGTACGGCACCCCAGCTTGTCGAAACAGGGAATATGCCTCCATCGCCGGGCTTGACGAACAACTCGCTGAGGCAGGTTGTCCGGGTGTCAATCGGGGGCGACACTCTGCGGGTACGATTCTCGAACGAATTCAGCACAAGCGCGGTGACGATGAAATCTGTGCAAATCGCCGTGTCAACCGGCGGGAGCACGATCAACATATCCACCAACAGGGAATTGAAATTCGGCGGGAGCTCCGAAGTCACCATAAGCGCAGGTGCTGCAGTTACGTCGGACCCCGTTGCGTTCGGCTTGAAGCCAAGGATGGATGTTGCAGTTACAATCTATTATGGCCAAACATCCGCCACCGTCACCGGCCATCCCGGGTCCCGTACGACATCATACATCGTGGCCGGCAACACAACAACGACGACCGATTTTACCGGTGCTGTCATGACTGATCACTGGTACAACATCAATACAATTGATGTACTGACGTCGTCAACCGCAGCGTGCGTGGCGATTCTTGGCAACTCCATTACTGATGGCCGGGGTTCGACAACAAACCTCCAGAACCGCTGGCCGGACGTATTTTCGGAATCGCTCCTGAAAGACTCCAGCACGCAGCAAATAGGTGTCCTCAACCAGGGCATTGGGGGCAACTGTGTCCTTGCGGGTGGTTTGGGTCCGACGGGAGCCAGCCGATTTTATCGGGATATTGTTAATCAGCCGGGCGTACGATGGGCGATTGTCTTCGAAGGGGTGAATGACATCGGTGGAGTTACCTCCGCAACCGCGGCAACGACGACAGCCAATAACCTCATCGCCGCCTACAAGCAAATGATTGCAAAAGCCCATGCGAACAATATCCGGATCTATGGCGGCACCATCATGCCCTTCAAGGGGAATAGTTACTACAACCAATACAGTGAACAATGCCGGATCAGCGTCAATCAGTGGATTCGTGCCCGGAGCAACTTCGATGGCTGCATTGATTTCGATCTGGTGATGCGCAGTCCACTGGACACGGCAAGAATTGTGTCGTCGTATCAGAACGATGGCCTTCACCCTGACGCGGCAGGACACAAAACGATGGGTGAGTCGGTTGATCTGAAGTTGTTCGCCGGCGCCGATACGACCTTTCAGCAGCGCACGGATTTCGAGTCGTTGTGGTTTGAAGCCGAACGTTTTGTGCAGGCCGGCAGTAGTTTCACCATCGTATCCGATGCTTCTGCATCCAACGGGAAATACACAACGGTTCAGGCCGGCATTCAATCCCTCACATCTCCCCCCGCAGAAAGTGTCAATCTGATCACAATTCCTTTCACCGTGACAAGAGATTCGATATACAATGTGTTTGCCCGTCTCAATTGTCCGACATACGATGAGGATTCCTTCTGGGCAAGAATGGACGATGGCGAATTTGCAAGCTATAATGGACTGAAGACCGATGGATGGGCCTGGACGAAACTCAACAGCTTTCCCCTGACCAAGGGAAAGCATACCCTGACCATTGGCTACCGCGAAGATGGGGCCTGTCTTGACAAACTCTGCATCACAAATGATGTGGCTGCTCCGTCGGGCATTGGCGGCACGGACCCCATAACGCTCGGGATCAATTCCACGGGAACACCCAATGGCTATGCGCTGGAACCAAACTATCCGAACCCGTTTAATCCGTCTACTCATATCAGGTTCAGTATCGCGAAGACCGCACAAACAAGTCTCAGGATATACGACGTGCTCGGCAAGGAAGTCACAACATTGGTAGACGACAGTTTACAGGCGGGCGATTACAGGGTCACCTGGGATGGTAAGGATTCCAATGGCATCAAAGTGGTCAGCGGGACCTATCTTTGCAGATTAACAGCCGGGGATCACGCAATTTCCCAGAAAATGATATTGTTGAAATAATGATGCCGGGCATTTCTGGCAAGTATGCTGGATTTCCCAGCATCGTTGTGTCACCCTCGAGATCTCTGAGGCAAGAATTCGCTATGAAAAGCCGGTCGATCATTCGTCTCATTCTCTCCCTTGCCCTCCTGACGGCGTGCGTTTCTGCGCTCTTCGGACAGTCGCCGATACCACCCGAGGCAAAGCTGGAAAAACTTGCATCCGGCTTGCTGCAGCCGGAAGGCCCGGTCTGGAAAGATGGCGCAGGGCTTCTGTTCAGCGACATCAAACGGAACCTCATCAATGTCTGGTCGCCGTTGGACGGTTCTGTCAAACTCTATTTACAGCCTTCGGACAGTTCAAACGGCATGACCTTCGATCAACAGGGGAGGCTGGTGCTGACGCAGATGCGCCTGCGCCGGGTTGCACGGCAGGAATTGAATGGGACAATTACTCCGCTCGCATCGACGTATGACGGAAAGAAGCTGAACAGCCCAAATGACCTGGTCGTCAGGTCCGATGGCTCAATTTTTTTCACCGATCCCGATTTCAACATCCCGTCCGGGCAGAAACGGGAGCTGAATTTCAAAGGGATTTTTCGTATCACGCCAAAAGGTGCGCTGGTCCTGCTTGACAGTGCATTTGACAAACCGAACGGCATCTGTTTCTCCCCCGATGAGAAGAAGCTCTATGTCAATGAATCGGCACGCTGCCTCATCTATGTGTGGGATGTGATCGGCGACTCCCTTATCGTGAATAAGTTGCTCTTCTATTCGATTCCTGCCACTGGCTACGCGGACGGGATGAAAGTGGATCCTTCCGGCAATCTCTATTGTGCCGGCCCGACAGGAGTGTGGATCATCTCGCCGACCGGTCAGTATCTGGGGAAAATTGCCATGACCGAGAATCCTTCCAACTGTGCGTGGGGTGATAACGACAGGAAGACGCTCTACATGACTGCCGGAAGTTCGTTGTATAGAATCCGTACCATAACCACGGGCCTGAACGAGGGGAATCAATACTCTCTTCCGGGCGAGATTGAACTGCGCCAAAACTATCCCAACCCTTTTAACGGATCCACGGACCTCTCTTATTCTCTTCCCCGCACGATGGGGGTCGAACTGAGAGTGTACAATTCCGTGGGACATCTTGTTTGCTCGCTCGTTCAAGAGACAAAGGAGGCAGGTTGTCATTTGGCAGCATTCGATGCCTCCTCGATGGCGAGCGGTGTGTACTTCGCATCGCTTGTTACACGAACAGAGCGGAAAGGTTTGTCAATTCAATCAAAGAAGATGATACTGATACGGTAGGCGCCTGTTGTTGCCTGGAAATGGGAGACCGTTTATGACCTTGACAATGCCTTCCCTGCCAGTTGCCATGTGCAGAACTGTCGGTTTCTCTCTCTTGCTCCAAATCATCCTTTGTATGCCTGCGAGAGCACAGCAGACGACGGGCTTGATGTCAACCATCATCCTTGACAAGCCCGGGGCAGACGTTGATTTTCCCATAGTCTCCAGAGATCGTGCAGCCGCGTCCATCCGTTATGATACAAGCGACCACAAAGGCGTAATACGAGCAATTGGTGACCTGCGATCTGACATCGACAGTGTTACCGGTGTCAAACCTGATCTTGCGACCTCCGGATCGTCCGCAGCGTACGAAATAGTCATTGGGACACTCGGGAAGAGCAAGCTGATAGACAAGCTGATATCGTCCGGCAAAATTGATGTCAGGGACCTGAAGGGCAAATGGGAGAGTTTTGTCATCAGCACGGTGAAAAACCCGGCGCCTGGAGTGCAACAATATCTTGTCATTGCAGGCAGCGACAGACGGGGCACCATCTATGGGATTTACGAACTATCGAGACAGTTAGGTGTTTCACCTTGGTACTGGTGGGCGGATGTTCCGGCCAGGAAGCGCTCGTCTGCTTATCTCGCGTCGGGTCGTTACGCTTCGGGCGAACCTAAGGTGAAGTACCGCGGCATTTTCATCAATGATGAAGCTCCTTGCTTCACTCGATGGACAGAAGAGAAATACGGCGGGCGAAACAGCCGAATGTACGCCCATATGTTTGAACTCTTGTTGCGTCTGCGGGCGAATTATTTGTGGCCTGCGATGTGGTCGAGCGCCTTCAATGAAGATGATCCGGCAAATCCTCGCGTTGCCGACGAGTATGGCATCGTCATGGGTACATCCCATCATGAACCCATGTTGCGTTCACAGGTTGAATGGGCGCGTCGCAAGAAGGAATTTGGCAACGGCGAATGGAACTATGTAACGAACAAACAGGGGGTGAAGGAATTCTGGAGACAAGGTCTTGAGCGAAACAAGAATTACGAAAGCATTCTCACCATGGGGATGCGTGGGGATGGAGACCTGCCCATGCCTGATGCGGGGAGTGCACGGGAAAATTTCAAAGTACTGGAAGGTATTATGGCCGACCAGCGCAAGATCGTCAAAGACGTCACTAACAAACCCGCCTCCAAGACTCCGCAGATTTGGGCCCTCTATAGCGAAGTGCTTGAGTATTATGACCAGGGAATGAAGGTCCCCGATGATGTGATCATCCTGCTGTGCGATGACAATTGGGGCGATGTGCGTCGACTCCCCGAGTTGGGTGCGCCAAAGCATCCGGGTGGTTACGGCATCTATTATCACGTGGATCTGCATGGAGCGCCAAGGGCTTACCAGTGGCTGAACATGACTCAGATTCCACACATGTGGGAGCAACTCCAGCTGACGTACAGCTATGGCGTTGACAAGGTCTGGATGTTGAATGTTGGCGACCTGAAGCCCATGGAATATCCCATGACCTTCTTCCTGGATATGGCCTGGAATCCGGCGTCGTTCAACCAAAACAACCTGTACACCTATTCCAGGAAATTCTGCGAGGAACAGTTTGGAGCGGACGCATCCACAGAAGCGGCTGAGATCCTAACCATGTCCTGTAAATTCAATAGCCGTATTTCCGCCGAGATGATGAATCCAACAACCTACAATCTTGAAAGTGGAGAGTTTCTTCAGGTAAAAGATGCATATATGGCTCTTGAGGCCAGGGCGTTGAGGCAATGTCTTACGACGCGCACCGAACAGAAAGATGCCTACAGGGAATTGATCCTCCATCCAGTACAAGCAATGGCGAACCTGTACGACATGTATTATGCCGCTGCCATGAATTCCAAACTGGCAGCTGAGAAAGATCTACGAGCGAATTATTGGGCCGACCGGGTCGAGCACTGCTTCGAACGCGACGCGGAGCTTTCGAAGAATTACAATCTGAATATCGCCGGCGGCAAATGGAACCATATGATGGATCAAACCCATATCGGCTATATATCATGGGATGAACCGCGTGAAGGAAACATCATGCCTAAGGTAATCCGCGTCATGCCTGATGAAGCAAAACAGGGGGGATATGTATTCAGCGAAAAGAACGGAGTCGTTGTGATGGAGGCTGAACATTTCTTTGAAAGCAAAGCAACGGACAAGACGGCATGGACGGTCATCCCAGATCTTGGAAGAACTCTCTCCGGTCTTACCCTGATGCCTTATACTGAGAAGACCGATGGGGCATCAGTGACCTACAGGATGGTTCTTCCTACGAAGTCCGATAGCGTGAAACTGAGGATGTTTTTCGACAGTACGCTTCCGTTCAAGAAGGGGGGACACAGTGTGGCTGCCGCATTTGACGGTGGATCTGAAAAAGTGTGGAGCATCAACGACCAATTAACCTGGAAAAACAATTACACCAGGATGTATCCGGCTGGAGCAGCGCGCATCATTGAGACGGCAACAACACTGGAACTACCACACAACGCAGATGGCGCCCACGTGTTGAGAATCAGGCCCCTCGATCCAGGTGTTGTGATCTACAAAGTAATTGTGGACGATGGCGGCTATGAACAAACGCGGCTCAAAATGTCCGAGAGCCCGTATCATCGGCAATGATAATCTGTACATACTCGTCGGAACAACATCATGAATCGCAAAGTACCCTTGTTCTTGATTCTCATCGCTCTCTTACCATCCTGTCTCGCTCAGCAACACACAGGCAATGGAACCTCGACGACGCGTGAGGCGAACCATGCATTCCGCTATACGAATCCTATTACGAGGGACACATCCATCTCAATGCGGGATCATTGCATCATCAAGGTCGGTAAACAGTGGTATTGCACGGGAACATCTCAACCTGTCTGGACCGGACCAAATCCCGGCGTTCGTTTGCTGGTATCTGACGATCTGATTCATTGGCGCCATCATTCATGGCTCATAGAGGCCAGCAAACTTCCGGCTGATTGCCCCTATAACGGCAGGTTTTGGGCACCTGAGATCCATTTCATCAAGAACCAATTCTGGCTTACCGTAAACAGCGGAAAGGTCACCGCCGAAGACCCAAAAGGGATGAACACTCACAGCATCTGGCTGTTTGTTTCCGATCAGGTAATCGGTCCCTATCGGTTGGTGAATGGCCCGCTTACTCCTCACTACAACAACGATGCAACGTTGTTCGAGGACGACGACGGTCAGACATATCTCTATTGCAGCGGCAAAGGGCTTTTTCAGGCGTCGATTGACTTGTCCACAGGAAAGCTCGTTGGATCCATTCAGAAATTCCTCGACAAGAGAGAACCCGGCTACCCTGATTGGATGGTCGGAGGCATTGAAGGTCCCTTCGTCATTAAGAGGGGTGGCCAATATTTCATGTTCTTTTCAACCTGGACTCGCGGTTACGAAGTTGGCCTTCTGAAATCATCGTCACCGCTTGGCCCATGGGTGCTTGCCTCACGCGAGCCGATCTTTGGCACGCGGAAGAAGGGATATCGTCCTGAACTCGCCGTGAGCGGTGGATATGCGGATTTGAAATTCCAGGATACACAAGATCCCTACTGCGAGACGGGACATAATGCACTTTTCGAAGGACCGGACGGCATGTTGTGGTCTTCCTGCCACTATCTCATGTACGAGAAGCGCCCGTATCCTTACTGTCCGGATCTTCACGCGTGGGAAAAAACTCCGCAGCTTGGAATTGAGCCGTTGCACTACAAGGACGGGTTGTTCTTCATCGATGGTCCGACGTGGACGGAACAAACGATCGAGAATTGAAGCGCGCCAATCTGATATTGGAATTGTAACGATCACCACTCAGGATACCTTCCCAGCCGAGATTTCATGCACGCCAAGAGATTCATCCCTCTGATCTTTCTCGTCGTACGATTGTACAGCCAGGAGACTGACGTTCTTTTCAAGGTGAACCCTCTCTTCGACGGCACACAGCCGAAAACGATGGGACTCTCGTTTACCAAAGGGTTGGAGACTGTTACCATCTTTGCCCCAGGAGAACAGGACAAGAAGTACAACAACGGTGTGGTGCTGTTCCCGTTCAACGGGATGCTCTATGCACAATGGCAGAGCTCTGCGGTCGGCGAGGACGCAGAAGACACGCAGGTCTACTACAGCAGGAGCAGCAATGGGAGGGATTGGTCCAGGCCAATTGCTTTGACTGAAAAGGGGCAGAATGGTATTAAGACCAGCGGCGGATGGTGGAGTGATGGCAAGGTGCTTGTCGCTTACCTCAATGTCTGGCCGCACAAGAACGAGGGCGCAAAAGAAGGATACATAGAATTTGTCACATCAATTGATGGTATCCATTGGGAGCGGCCGCAGCCCGTACGAAACACGAATGGACAACCCGTTCTTGGGATTATTGAGCAAGACGTTCATGCACTTCCCGGCGGCAGACTCATTACCGCATTCCACATGCAGCCCGGCCTGAAAGCCACTCCGTATTTTACGGACGATCCGTTGGGTGGGTCCGGTTGGAAGGCCGGGGAGATGAAGAACATGCCAGCTACCAATCCTCATATGAGCAGGGAAATCGAACCAAGTTGGTTTCGTAGAAAAGATGGCGCCATTGTCATGATCTTTCGTGATCAGGGCAATTCCTTCAAGAAGCTTGCTTCTCTGAGCCGGGACAATGGTAATACCTGGAGCACCCCAACGATTGTCAATACTCCTGATTCCAGGTCCAAGCAGAGCGCAGGTAACTTACCAGACGGAACAGCGTTCATGGTCAACAATCCATCCGGAAACCAGGATCGGATTCCGCTTGCGATAACCTTGAGTAGAGATGGATTTGTGTTTGATAGAGCGTACTTGATACGAAGTGGAGGAGAAGATCTTCAACCCCTGCGGTATCGAGGAAAATACAAAAGGGCGGGCTATAGCTATCCCAAAAGTGTCGTCTGGGGCGGTTATCTCTATGTCTCCTATTCAACCAACAAAGAGGATGTTGAGGTAACCAGAATCCCGATTACCAGTTTGCTCTATGAGTAGGTGGGCCGACCCACCGAAGCCATCTTTCAAGACGAAAGTGGGCCCTTCCACCGAAGTCGATCTTTCACGACGCAGTTGGGAATCTCGCTGTCGCTTTCGCTATTCTTTGGCGAAACAGGGTCACTATGTCAAAGCATGTTCAAATGCTACCGTTGATTCTCTTACTGCTCCTGGTGAGTCCTCCTGATCATTCACATGCACAGGGGGACAACGACCGGCAGCGGATGCATCTCAAGATTGTCATCTCAGAAAACAAACGATTCCTGCAATACGAAGATGGTGAGCCGTTTTTCTGGTTGGGGGACACCGGCTGGTTGTTGTTTGAAAAGCTCACCCGTGAAGAAGCCTGCCGATACCTGGAAAACAGGGAGGCAAAAGGATTCAATGTTATCCAGTGCATGATTGTCCCACCGCTTCCACTTGTCAATGTCTTCGGAGATTCGGCTTTCACGGAAAGCGACATCGCGCGTCCAAAAGTATCAGAAGGGAATATTCATACTGATCCACAACAGTACGATTTCTGGGACCATGTCGAGTTCATCGTCGATGAGGCTGCGAAACATGGCATTCGTCTTGCCCTGGTTCCTCTCTGGGGGTCGGTAGCAAAACGGCCGGACATAAGTGTTGAGAAAGTTGCCGCATACGTCGGGTATCTGACGAAGCGCTTCGGATCAAAGCCGAACATCTTCTGGATGAACGGCGGTGATATCCGCGGCGATGTTCGGCCGGAAATCTGGAACATGATCGGAAATACGATTCGAGCCAACGATCGGGTCCACCTTGTGACTTTCCATCCGTTTGGCCGAACACAATCCTCTCAGTGGTTTCACAATGAACCGTGGCTCGATTTCAACATGTTCCAATCAGGGCACCGCCGATACGACCAGGTAAAAGGGGATGACGTAAGAAACTGGAAAGGTGAAGACAACTGGCGCTACGTGCTTGAAGAGTATGTCATGCAGCCACCTAAACCGACTCTGGATGGTGAACCTTCCTACGAAAATATTCCACAAGGATTGCACGACACAACACAACCATATTGGACTGCCAGTGATTGTCGCCGGTATGCCTACTGGTCGGTTTTTGCCGGATCCTGCGGTCACACGTACGGCGACAACGCCGTGATGCAAATGCATAAACCGGGAGATCAGCATCGCGCCTACGGGGCCAGAAATTATTGGTTTGAAGCTATCGATGATCCCGGCTCATTCCAGATGCAACATCTTGCTCGTCTTATGCTGTCCCGCCCTTTTTTTGAACGGGTGTACGATTCGACACTTGTTGTCGATCAGTCACTACGATATGATTTCATCCCGGCAACACGAGGCAGAAGCTACCTCTTTGCCTACACCTACTCCGGGAGGGTGCTCACCATTACAATGGGGAAGATATCAGGGAAGAAGATACGTGCTTGCTGGTACGATCCGCGGAGAGGAACATCTCAGAAGATCGGGATATTTGACAATGTCGGTACGCGTCGATTTCACCCACCCGGAAAACGTCGAAACGGAAATGATTGGGTGTTGATTCTCGACGATGCATCGAAGCAATATCCTTTGTTATGAAGACCGGTAATGTTCTCTGGACCCACTGTTGCGGGACAACCACCGCAAAACAAACGCCCCCGGGAGATTCAACCGGGGGCGTTTTTCATTTTCCAGCTCCATCAAGACGCACGAAGGGAGCGCATTCGCGGGCTCACGGTTGCTGAGGATACGCTCCTACATGCTGACCGGTCCTTTTCTCCAGCCCGAGGATCTTCTTGATCTCGGCCGGAAGCTGCATGCCCGTCTTCGCACCGGGGGCTGTCGGCAAGAGTTGATAGTCCCCCAGGATCGCGCTCTTGAACAGTGGACCAGCATATCCTGCAAAAGCCAGGCTGTTAGCTGCAAACTGCGGGCAGAGTTTGCGCAGATCATCAATTGATCCAAAGCCTGCCTGACACTGTTCGCCAGGTGCGGGACTCCATAGGATAAGCGGAGAAGATGTATTCTCGGCACCACGAACGAGTACGTTGTAATCGAACTGCTTCAGCAACGGCGAGGGAAGTTGCTGGCAAAGGGCAGCCGGCTGCCACACGAACATGAGAGGCCTCCGGTACTTCATATCCCCGGTCAGCAGGTTGTTCACAAAGATGTTTCCGTCCCGTTTGTCCACGTCTGGACCCGTGCTGGAGTGCCAGCCAAACATCCGATCGTTTGCGGCCGTCCTCTCGTTTCGCGCAATGCACACCGTGCTATTGACCATCGTGTTCTGGTAGATCTGCACGTTTGAGCTGTTCAAAACAAAGATTCCCTGGTCGCAGTTTACGAAGACATTCCCGGCGCAGATCGCGCCTTTCGATATTTCAAAAAAGAACCCGTTGTCGCTGGGCCACGGCTTTTTCTCATCCATCGTCCTGTTCGCGTTGCCAACCCCTTCGATCCAGTTGTTCAGGAACCGGCCGTCCACATTTCCGACATCATACCAGATACCATTTGAGTACGGCAGGTCGATGACAAGGTTGTCCTGACACGTCACGCGGTAGCTCTGATTGAAGATCTTCACTGCTGCAGGATAGTATCCCGTAATCCTCTCGATGTTATTGCGGCTGAAGATGTTCTTCTCCAGCAGAACGTCGGATGACCCGATGATATAGATGCCTTCTGTGCTGGTGTCGCTTACCTTACAGTGCCGGAGTGTCAATCGATCTCCACGCAGGTATGCTGCGACGCGTGAGCAAAACGTGATCGTGCAATGCTCAAGCGTCGTACCTACGACATCTTTTCCATGTTCTGCTTCGGGCGAAACTCCTTCCGGCTCTTTTGCTTCGACCTCCAATGCACAGTATGCGTACTGAGTGAAGGTGATACCCCGAATGACAGGCCCTTTGTGGTCTGATTGCTTGCCGTGGCACTCACCCATGATTCTCTTGAGCCCGAAACTGAATGCCGTGATCTCCACCAGGCGATTGGAGGGGTCTGTTCCGACATACGCCTGTCCGGCTTCGTAGTCGATGTAGTATGAGTTTTCATCGACTTCTCCTTCGCGCCCCACGGCTTTCAGGAACCTTCCGTCAATAAACACCATATCGTTGTTGAAAATGTGCAGTGGGGTGTCCTTCCCAAACCTGTCCCGTGACCACCATGTATCAGGTTTGGCAGGAAACAAACGGGTCCAGGGGGTTTTCCACAGTCCATTTCCAAGATTCTTCCACTCTGTCGCAACCAGAGTGCCTTTCAAAACTGGCTGTTCGTCAGCATATGGCTGAATCGTAATCCCCTGGTTCAGCAGCAAGTCTCCGGTGCGATACGTCCCGCCGCGCATCACAATCGCGTCACCTGTCTGTACCCGTTCGATGGCTGCTCCCAACGATGTAGACCTGGCAAGCGACTCGCCCGATTGATCTGCTTTCCCATCGGAGGCGACGTAATAGATTTTTCCTGAGATGGCGGGCAACTGATATGTCTGCGGAATCGGACCGTAGGGCCCGCCGGACGGCTGTGCTGTCGCTATTGCGGTGCATAGGCACAGAGAGAGGAGAAACAAGGGAAGACATATCTGCACATGTGTTTTCATCGTCTGTTCCTTCAAGCAAGAGTGAAAGCGCTGAGCGAGGATAAGTAGATCTTCTTGGCGACTTTGCGCCTTTGCGTGAGGCTTATTTTTCCTACGCAAACACAATCGTCTTCTGGCCGTGGACGAGGATCCGATGCTGCGCGTGAAAAAACAAAGCACGTGCAAGTATCATCCGCTCGAGGTCCCGCCCTTTTCGGACCAAATCACTCACCCCGTCCTTGTGAGAAATCCGGATGATATCCTGTTCAATGATTGGCCCCTCATCCAGGTCCTTCGTCACGTAGTGGCTCGTTGCCCCGATGATCTTAACACCGCGATCGTAGGCTTGTCTGTAGGGATCCCGGCCTGCAAACGCCGGAAGGAAGGAGTGATGAATGTTAATGATCTGGTTCGGATAGAGATCGACGAATTCCGGTGACAGGACCTGCATGTACCGCGCCAGAACGATCGTGTCGATGTCCTGTTCTTTGAGCAGCGATAGCTCCTTCTTTTCCTGCTCGGAACGGCTGGCGCTGGTAATCGGAAAAACGAAATAGGGGATCCCGTACTGGTCTGCGAGGGGACGCAAATCTTCATGATTGGAGATGATAAGACCTATTTCGACATCGAACTCTCCCATGCGCTGTCGCCAGAGTATCTCCTGGAGGCAATGATCGTACTTCGACACGAAGATCGCCACGCGCTGTTTCCGGGCTGTGAAACTGATCTTCCACGATGCGTTGAACTCCTTTGCCAGCGGAGCGAATGCCTCTTGCACTTCCGACGCCGGTACTGAGAAATTGTTCATCTCCCAGGCAATGCGCAGAAAGAAATACCTGCCATCGACGTGTTCATCCAGGTCCACAATATTGCCGCCGCGCTCAAAGACAAATTGGGACATCCGTGATATCAGGCCTGTCCGGTCTTCGCAGGAGAGGAGCAGGATCGCAGAACCGCTGGATTCGTCGGGTTGAATGATGTCAGGCACTACAGACTCCATGGTTGTTTGAAACACGATCGAGGGTCGCGCACCACTCGGATGATCAGGATAACGACGGTCGTGCGCACGATTATTTCGCCAACAGCATCTTCCTGCTGGCGGCGAAATGTCCAGCCACGATCCGGCAGACATAGATGCCCGAGGGCAGGTTGTGGGCGCTCCATGTGACTACGTGAGAACCGGCTGATTGTTCGCCATCCACGATCGTTGCCACCACCCGGCCAAGTGCATCAACTACCTCGAGTTTTACAACGCTGGTTGCTGATAGCTGAAAGCTGATCGCTGTCGTTGGGTTGAATGGGTTTGGATAGTTCTGGAAGAGTGCGAACATTGCAGGAACGTCACTCTCGTGCGATCCAGCGCCGCTCACAATTGTTGTCAGCCCGCTGACGGCACTGCTCAGGTTGTTCTTTGCTGTGTTCAGCGCTGCGTCGACGGCCTGGTTCACGGTGTAGTTCTGGTCCCGTGCGGTGACTGCCGCGGTCAGTGTTGATTGAAAGGCCGACCAGGATGCGTTTGTGTAGGCGCCTTGCTGAACCAGGCGCGCTGCCGTGATCATGGAATCCAGCGCATTGTAGTACAGACCTACGTTCGCGACCTGGTAAAACGCCGGTTTGCACTGATTGCTTCCATCCCAGAGAGACGACGACTGATTCGTCTTGAACGTGTACGTGTCGTTCAGACCGTCTTTGGAGACATTGATAATCTTCCCCCTGCCGGATTTGTAGCTTCGTTCAACGAAACACTTGAAGAGCAGTCCGTACTGATTAGCTTGCGTCTGGAGTTGACCCGCAGTCGGTGCTGCGCTGCCGGTTGTGACATCGAGCTCAGTCACAGCCATTTCGGTACAAATCGGCGCAAACTTGTTGTAGGTCGCAATAAACGCCGCAGCGGTCGGCGATCCGTTCGCATCGTGCTCCTGCATCCCTATCCCGTCAAGTGTGCCGGCCTGGAAGATCGGTGTCAGCAGCCGCACAATACCGTCAGCCTTGGCTGCAGTGGTCGTGTTGTAATCGTTGTAGTAGAGCTTGATCTGGGTTTCGTTGTAGAGCTTTGTGTACTTGCGGGCGAATTCGAACGCCTTGATGATATAGCTGTTGTCGCCGAAGGTCAAGTACCAATCACTATCCTGCATCCGGTCGATTCCGCTGTCATTGATGGCTTCGTTCACCACATCATACGCTGACAACAGCCCGGGCCAGCCTTCGTGCAACTGGCGGATCATCTCCCTGATGTAATTCTCCAGCCGTTGTGTCATCCTTTCCTTGCTCAGACGGGCATTATTCGCATTGTAACCGGTGCAGAAGAATGCCACGCCCGGCGTCTGGCTGTGCCAGACCAGGGTATGGCCGCGGAAGGTGAATCCCTGTCGCTTTGCCCAGTTGAGCTGGGCAATGATATTGCCGTTAAACGAGATGATCGGATTGACGTCGATCGAATCCTTCGCGGCTTGTGTTGTGGCGGCGCTATAGGCAGCGGCGCTGGCGGTCATGTTGACGGTATACACCGGCTTCATGTTGTTCCCCGGCGACATCGAATTCATGTGGTACTTTATAAGGTACCCGCCATTGGGGTCGACGACGGATGATTGACCGGGGACTACCGGGTCGGTTGGAAATCCAACATGGGCATACGAAAGCAGACATCCAATGGTGAAGTCCTTGGCGTAGACATCTTTCAATGCGGGGACATTGGTTTGTATTTGGGCCTGACCCCGGAACGCGGGCAGGAAAGTCAACAACAGGAGAAGTGCTGATAGTTTTGCAGATCGTCTGTTTCTCATTATGTTCCTTTTTCCGTTATTTCAACAAGACCATTGCTTTGCTGATGATTTGATTGCCTGATTTCATGCGATACACGTAAACGCCTGAGGGAATATTCTGTGCATTCCAATTGACGGTGTGCGAACCGGCAGACCGTTCTTCGTCAACGAGCGTCGCAACCTCCTTGCCGAGCACATCATAGACCTTCAATTGTACGCGGCTGAGCGCTGCCCCCCCGACTCCCAGCCCGCTTGCGGTCTGGCGGGCGCTCGGGGCAGGCAGCTGGAAGCTGATCGTTGTTGTTGGATTGAAAGGATTAGGGTAGTTCTGTTCCAGAACGAACTGCCCGGGAATCTGTCCGGTTCGCACATCGGTGACAAAAGTGCCAACACCGGATTTTGGAATGAAGCTGATCCATTGCAGCAGAAAGAGGGGATCCGATCCTGTTCCCCTGAACTTCAAATAGACATCGTGGGTGCCCGAGACAGGCATCAGAACCTTTGTGACAAATGTGCTGTAGAAATCCGTGCTCCCGGTGTTCGTGATATTGCACTCGGCAATCTTGGCGGCGGAATCGAGCGAGTCGAGCCACACCTCAACCACCCCCCCGGTTGAGGCACAGGAAGCGGTGATGGTGAGAGAATCGGGCGATCTCAGGTATTCACTATTCCCGAACTCGACGCCCGCGTAGAGTGCCCAGTCGCCGTCATGAATGTTGTCCAGCGACCGCACAGGATTTGGTCTTCCAGACGGATTTGTGCCATCCTGGTTCGCAGGACACTCCGCCAATATCGGTGTATACGCGTCGCGGTAGATGTAGTAATCAAAATCGGCTGAATTGACCCCTTGTACAAACAGGCCCTGGCGGTTGCCTGTCCACGCATTATAGTCTGCCTGGAGATTGTCCATGTCGGCAACGCTGATCCCGTTTCCAATCTGAGTCCAATTGTAGGAGTCCGTGCTCCAATAACCCGTCAGAGTATGGTTGATGCGAACCAGCTTGAGCAGGAGGGTATTCGCTCCGGCTTTCGCGGGATTTCTTTTTTCATAGTAGTCTGTTTTGTAGCTGAACGCAACAATCTTGTTTCCGGCGCTGTCGACGGAGCTGTATATCCTGGCATAAAGCGTCTGCAATCCGTTGAACACCCAGATCCCTGCCTGATCACTGATCGATTGAGCGACAAAGTCCACCCTGGTGATGATCGAGTAGTTGTGCTCGCCGTCGTTCTTGATGATCGTGTTCGGTTTTCGTTTTGGCGAGAGCGTCAACCATCCGCTCCGGGTGTTGAGAGAATAGGAACCCGCTGCGGTATACCCCAGAAAGGACCATTCGGGATTCAGCCTGGCAGAATTGAAGAGATCTGTGTGGGGCACCATCCACGGAACCCCGCTGCTCGGCAGCCGTGGCGCATTCTTAGGGATGTTCGTCGGATAATCGGCCGTCGGCTTTCCATTCGCGTCATAGGTTACCTGGTTCAGCAATCCTTGCCTGCCCTGGCCATACCATTCATTGTTGTTCGCGTTGCGCCAGAGGGGGTGAATTACCCAGCTCGTGCTGTCATCGAGCATCACAGCCGCAGAGCTGTGGTTCGGATTCTGAAACAATGCCTGCGACTTCAAGGGATCGCCTTCGTTAAAGAAATCGCCAAGAACGATCCACGATGCCTGGTCGTTTGTCAGTGTCGCGCTCCTGAAGACCTTCTGTCCCCCCGCAACGTTGCGTGCGAAACTGTAATAATAGTTCCCTTTGAATTTCCACATCACAGGCCCTTCCGCCCAGCTGTACGGAAAGGATGGGGACGGGTTGATCCAGCACAGGTTGTAGATCCTGCCGCCCGGCTGGCCGTCGTTTCCCAACTGCACGATCCAGTTGTTGACTTGTCCGTTCTTGACCAGAAGATACCAGCTTCCGTCGTCGTCAATGAAGATCGAGTTGTCATATCCCAGTCCGGGTACCCCGGCTGGGATGCTCATTTGCGTCGGCATGGTCCATGGCCCACGGATATCGTCTGCGGTCACGAAATACATGACATTGGAGCGCGAGAAGAAATCCCAATACTTCCCTCCATGGTAAACCACCTGTCCTCCCCAGCATCCGCCCGACGGGGTGTCACCGTAAGTCGTCCACGCGGCGCTCACCGGCTGGGCGATAGCTTCCCAGTGCACCAGGTCGGTGGAGTGATAGATGACCGGCGTCGGATTGAACGATGAGCCGGTTGTATAAAAGTCATTTCCGACTTTGGTGACAGTACAATCCGGGTGGTCGCCTGGAATGACGGGATTCGTATAGGTCTTGAAAGATGTGGATTGTGCGAATCCAACATGTCCCAGCAGGAGGTAGAGACCTATTATGATGAGAGATCTTCTTTTCATGGTACCTTCATCATTCTATTTCAGGAGCATAAGCTTCTTTGTCTCTACAAAAACGTGTTCTGACCCCGCCGGCCCGGCGGTGAGATTATTGGCCGTGAGTCTGTATAAGTAAATGCCGCTCGTAAGCCCGCCACCATGAAACACCGCTTCGTAAGTTCCTGGCTGGCGAATACCCTCGAACAACGTCGCGACTTCTCTGCCGAGCAGATCATAAACTCTGAGAGTAACGAAGCTGACAGCTGAGAGCTGATAGCTGATTGCCGTCGACGGATTGAATGGATTCGGATAATTCTGCATTAATGCATATGAATCCGGAACTATTTCATTCATTTCTTCACCGACAGCGCTTGCAATACCATTTATTCTTCCCGGTGAACCGTGACCAACAGACGCTTTCCAGTTCTCCCCGCGGGCATTATCCCTCGCCGGATCAATCAATTCCAACGTTGCGCCATTCCCGTCCGGTTCTGTCGGCCACGGAGCCTGATCGTCATATGTAAGCGAATCAACCCCCTCACCTTTCGCATTCGTAAGCTTCATGAATTCTCCGGAACCGCTCAGACCGAAGTCCATTTGTCCGACAAAGTTCTTGATGTCAGGAAAACGTGCTTTGAACAAACTGCTGTCCTCCACCAGCACTACGTATTGACCGGCACCAAGTATTGTCCCGGTCGGAAACCTGAAGGCGTGCGCCGGGTCGCTGTCCTGATACGTCCAGCCGGTGATATCGATGCTTTCGCTGCCCGTATTATACAGCTCAATCCAGTCTCCTGAATTGAACTGGTCGGAAGAATTATAATTGATCTCGTTTATCACAACACCCTTTGAACCGCCGCTGTCGACAGAAAAAGCTGCAGCGATGGTTGTTGATCGCCCAACGGTGAAAGACAGTGTGTCGCTCTTTGAACTGATGTCTCCAGACCATCCGACGAATTTGCATCCAGGGGAAGGTATGGCTCTCAGATGAACTGCGTTGCCCTGAAAATAGACACCGCTGAACGGCATCTTGGTCGACGGCAAGGTGAGAGTGTTGAGTTGAACAGAGCCGTTCCCGGTCGCTTGAATTGTTATCGTACCATCGAGTCCACAGTCAAAGTAGTTTCGGACATGTGTGCGGAGATATGCGGGGCGATCATTCGCGAAAGTGATCATCTTTGTCAGGTTTTCACCGGTGAGCCCCCATCGTGCTCTGTGTTTTGGAAGTTCGCTCGCGATATGATTTGCCACGGCATTGATCGAGTCAACCACCCGCGCACTCTTGAAACTCGTATTCAGCAAATCTGCAATCTGGTTGATGAATCGATTCCGGATGATCGGATTCTGCACCAGTTTCCGCTGTAACAGTGTTGCCCAGGGTGGATTTGAATAACGCGTCTCAGTGAGAGAGAACATGAACGCAATATGGTCTTCCCATGCGCCGTGGGCATACAGGCCAAATCCAAAATCGAGGTCATAGAGAATCCACCGCCATTTGCTCCATTGTCCGTTCGGATTACGTTCCCTCCAGAACTTGATGTTCGTTCCTGGCCAGTCCATGTTGTCGTAGTACGCCTGCGCCGCAAAGTACAAAATGCACTCATTCAGGTCGATGACGGAATCCAGATACGCGTAGATCTGCGCTGTCGACATGTCGTGCGTACTAATGTAGTCGATCAAACGCCGGTAATGCAGAGAATCGCCGTGAAGAGCCATCATGTTGTTTTCCAGCATGTCGATGCTGTCAGGGTCCACGCCATACCGGTTGGCTACATAGTGCTCACTGACTTTTTCGCGGATGTTGTAGATGCCCCAGTACTGGCCATTGACAAATGAGGTCGCAGGACGATATTCGAGATAATCGATGTTGAGATCTCTCACGAGCCGTTGCATCAGCGCATCGCGGATGTGCGTGTACTGAAAATCATTACCGGAGTTGCGCAAGACGAAAGAGTCAAACAGGGTAACAGGAACACCTGGAAAGAGGGGATAATCGATCCTTGAGATACCATATTCCTGCTTGAATTTCACAGCAAAGGACTTCTGAGGCCAATTTGCACTCTGAGTCCCATGTATGTTGATGCCGCAATCTTCCGAGAATCCCAGTCTCCTATCGTCTTCAAAGAACTCTACGTGTGCAGCGCGCTCCCAATCCATCGTGAAGTTCGGATAAATTCCTGCGCTGGGATCAAAAAGATCATAGGGATCGGCCGTAAGTGAAATGACCGGAAGCGTCGTCGATTCGTTGATGAAGTAGGTGCGGGTGACGGGGGGAGTGGGTACATAGCCACTCTTCAAGCTGAGTGCTCTAAGGACGGTGGTCTTCGTCAGGGAGATCGGCCCGCTATATCTGGTCTTGGTTGAATCGGGCCGGCTCCCATCAAGGGTGTAGAAAATCGTGCTGGTGCCCGCCGTGAGTGCCACAGAAGGGGTTGAAGTATAGAACCCCGCGGGCATCGAGAAAACAATGGGATCCGCCATGCCGCCGATCTTCTTGCCAGTGTTCTGAGAGCCTGGTGTCGGGGTTTGAAATATCCAGGGGAGCGATCCGTCAGATGTTCTGCCGTAGGAGATATCTGCCACTGAAACCGGAATGTCGATCCTGTCAATAATGACTCCATTGGGGTTGGAAAGGAGAATCGACTCGCCAGAGGCGCTGATTTTGAAATTCGTGTGTGGGACTGGCGCCTGGCGATTCTTGTCCGATGCGTAGACCAACAAGTATCCACCCGGCTGAATACTGCTATTGCCAAAAACCCATTTGCGCAATTGCAGAGAGTCATCAGTCAAGAAATAGCCGGTGAGGCTTACCGTGGAGGTTCCACGATTGTAGAGCTCAATCCAATCCGAGGCATCTCCATTTTCATCAAGGATCGTTTTCTGGTTGGAGGCCATGACTTCATTGATAACAATACTCTGGCCGAGAACGATTGAGGGGAAAAACAACACGAGAACGATCCAGTAGTACTTCTTCATAATCCAGGTGCCGTCGGTTATTTCAGTACGAACGTGGTTCGACTTAGTTTTTCAAGCTGACAGGTGAAGACCCCATTCCAATGATACGTGCCGCTTCGTTGCCCGCAATGAGATTCCCATTCTCAGCGGCATCACCGTCCTTGTCGGTCGCTGTTCGCTCATTAGTTCGACACGAACGTTGTGATGCTCAACGCTTCCATGGTAAACTTGAAGCTGCCGTTGGTTACGTCAAATACCTTTCCCAGTTCACAGTTCTTCGTTTCAGATGTTGTGCAGGGGGTGAAAGTCACTCTTGCTCCATTGTTCAGTCTAAAAGCGCATTGTGCCGGAGTGGACCCCGAGTTGATCGCAACGACAACGACTTTGGAAGAGAGAGGGTCTTTGTAGGCCGTGACGTCAACCCCGGCTCCAATGATAAGAGGGTACATGCTGCTTCCAACTCTGTAGTATCCGGGTCGAATGAACTTGGAGAACTGCGACATGACGTAACCTTTTTTAGTGACTTCACCCTTTTTCGGATACGTTTCATTTGGATCTTGGGGGCTGGCGGCTTTTTCACCATCACCAATTGGCCCATAATACCGTACAATCGTCCACCACACATAAGCACTCATATCAGATTTCATCACATCGTTGACGTTCTGTGCAAGCTTGAGAGCCCAAGGCCAATTATTTCCCGAATTATTCTCACCCATGAGGTACTCGGTCATCCATACTTCTTTTCCTTTTGAGATCGCCAATGGATATGAAGTCAAACCAGCTCCATAAATATGCCCGCAGACAATATCCGTATTCGCGCATGCAGCAGAATCATTCAGTATTGGGTCGGACATGTTGAGCCTGAATTGAAATGATTCGGGTGCCATAACTTTTGTGTCTGAAAGAGCACCTGCGTTTTGCTTCATGAAAGTGAGCATTTCAGTGGGAGTCCAGCTGGTCCACTGATCAGTAATATCCGGTTCATTTTGAACAGACAGACCATAAATAGGTATACCGTTGGCTTTCATAAATCTGGTGAAGGAATTCAGATGGGCGGCATATGCTGCATACATATCGTATCGAACCCTGCTCACGTTGTTTACCCGTTCCACCATATTCGCCGGAGCGTACCATGGCGAAGCGATGACGATAGCGCCCATATCCAGTGCCTTCCTTGCAGAAGGTAAATATCTGCTCCAAAGATTGCTGTCAGCGTCGACCGTTATCCTCAGGATCGAATATCCTATCTGTCCGCTGCCTGCACCAAAGGCACTTTCGACTTCAGAAAGTGCCATCACGGGCCTATACCATGGACTCGCCGCTCCAAAGCCCCTAATGGTTTGGTGCACGCTGTCAAAATTCAATGTTGCCAACGGCAGATAATTAACGGAGAAGGCAATTGTCGTATCGCGTTGCACCACAACATTCTTGAATTCGACGGGAACAATGAAAGGAGAACTGGAGAATGTGTTTTCAACACGAATGGTATACGATCCTCCTTGAATACTTTGCTTCTCAAACAAAGGCACTTCGGCTGTTTGCGAGGATTGATGCAGCGGAAGAGAAACCGTGCCCCCACCGCCTCGATTGAAAATGAGTTTCCTCACCCGGGATTCGCCACCGGCATGAAGCCCGCAGAAATATATTCCGCTTGCGACTCTCTCACCGAGATCATTACGCCCATCCCACAGCACACTGTGCAACCCGACAGACTGCTGCCCGACGTTGAACGTTTTCACCGCTCGCCCTAGAATATCATAGATCGTAATCTGAACATCAGATTCCTTCTTGATCTGGTATGGTATCGCCGCTGAAGAAGAAAACGGATTCGGATAGGCCTGAGCAAGTTCAAATCTTGCAGGAGAAGTACTTGTATTGGATTCTACAGATGTCGGTAAGCCAATCTGGTAATTGCCCGAGGCGTCTGTCAGAGCGGAGAATCGCTGTGTAGTGTCGGCGCTATTAACAAAGGTAACCGAAGCATTCTTCACAGGATATCTTGACGCGATCACATTCCCTCGCACTAAAAACGTCTGCGCTTGAGTGTTCAGCGAGCATCCGATCGACAAAGCGAGGAAAAAAAGCCCAGTGGGAGCGAGAGAAACTGCATAAGTCTTGTTATAGTGTTTCATATGTCCTTCGGCTGATCAATCAGTAGTCGTTTGTAACGAAGCTATCCGCGAACCCTCACGGTCTCCTTTTTACCGCCTGGCTCACTTGGTTGATGAACGCGGGCAGGCCGAAACAACCATCCACGAAGAGAGAATTCGGGGGCAAGTCGGGAGTGACAACGGTTCTTGCCTCATTTGTACTTGTAGAGTACTACTTTTTGGATGCTATACGTGTTGCCGGGGAGATTCATGTGTCTCCCCTGATGAGTTTGATCTCCGTTCATGCGGATGCCCGGGGCCCACTGCCTGTCAACGAACCGGCCTGACTCCATCGTGCCGATCCCGGCTATGGTGCCGTCGTTGGATCGGGGTTGAAACGTGACAACGACACCCCTGCCTGCGACAAAATACACATTCGACGAAACCATCACGATCAGGCATCCGAATCGCGGGTTCTCCCCCTCGCTCTTCGCAGCGTAGGGCCAGCTGTATTCATGCCGTATGGTGAATATAAAGTCACCGAGCGGGACCTCTGCTTTCTGAGCCGCGCTGTCGAGCAAAACGCCCGCTATCGTTCCGTTCCCCTGGCCGGCGATGATGAGCGGAGTGAGCTGTTTCAGAACATCGTACGCCCGCGACACATCGTTGTTTTCGGGATGTTCAAGTGATTCGATGGAAAACGGGCTATAGCCCATCGCGTTCAGCTGCCCCATGGCATAAAACGCATTTGCCATGCTCTGAGCATTGCTGGCTTCCGGCACGAAGAGGGATTACCCGGGCGATTATAGAGTGTGGCCCACTCGAGAAAATTCTTGAAATAGATGTCGGGGGAAAGGAAATCGATCGCCGGGGCGGCAGCTTTCCAGACGTCGAAAAGATGCGGGAGAGGACCGGCGCTCGGATATTGTCCGGGCTTGTAGCCGGGGCGTATCAGAGCTGCGTTAACATACATAGGAATCTGATACTCTTTCTTGCCCGCTTCTGCAACGGCATTTGTGTATCTGGCGAAGTACCACGCCATAAACAATTCGTCTGTTCCCAGTCCTTTGCCGAATACTTCTTCCCATGCTCCTGAAGTCCTGAAACCCCTCTCTTCCCACGCCTTCCGAAGTGCGGGGGCCAGAGACTCCTTGTTCGTCTGGAGATATTGGAGGAAATCCGCAGGGATGTTCGCGGCGAAAGCCTGGTCCGCTTCATTGCTATGATCCCGGGCGTCCGGGATCATGCCGATTTCATTCTCCACCTGGACCATGATAACAGTGCGATAGGCTGCATCGATCGAACTTATGTGCTTCATGAGCCCGGCAAACGCTCTCGTATCCGCACCCTGATTCTCGTTGCTGAATGGAGTCAGAATTTCCTGGGCCCGCCCCTTTGCATCCCGGGCACGCGGAAAACGTGCCTGGTCTGTTTTGACCCAAATCGGGGCGTAGCAGGACATGCTGTTCTTCCAGGACCCGAACCAGAGAAAAACCAGCCGGATGTTGTGTTTCCTCGC
>JAPLFQ010000008.1 GCA_026390595.1 Ignavibacteriales bacterium | reverse complement strand
CGTCCACACTTGAGTCTGGCCATGATGACGCCAGAGATGAAATATGCTGCATGAACACTTAACCAACTCTGTCAACTTCTGGCCGGACGACACAAGTAGGCGGTCGTTAGCTGCTGGCTATTGGCAATCAACTCCCGATGCCACTCAATTTGAAACTTCAAACTCAGAACTCAAAACTGCTTTTTGGCCGGTTCCGGTATTGCCGCCCCGTCTTTTCTTGGATCCGACCCGCCGAAGTTCACTCCGGTAGTGAAGTTTCTCATCACCGCCTGCCCGCCTCCCATCACGGGTGAGAAATCGCCGCGGAGTTCGAGTTTGTGACCCATCGATTCAAGCTGGGCGCGAACGGAAGGAGGGACGCGGGATTCGATCTGAAGATCACACCCGTCGAAGGTCGTTTTCCTGAACCGCGCTGCCTCGAGAGCTGACTGTATGTTCATCCCGAAGTCGACGACGTTCGCGACGAATTGCACATGCGCCTGAGCCTGATTCCACCCTCCCATAATTCCGAAAGCAATCTTCACATCCCCCTTTGTCATGAAAGCAGGAATGATCGTGTGGAGTGGACGTTTGTGTCCGGCCAACGCGTTAGGGTGTTGGGCATCGAGAGTGAACAATGCGCCACGGTTCTGCAGAGCAAAGCCGGCCCCTTCGGGCACCACGCCGGATCCGAAATTCTCGTAGTTGCTCTGGATCAGCGAAACCATGTTTCCGTCTTTGTCGACCACTGAGAGATAAATGGTGTCGTCACCCGGCGCAGGCGGCTTTCCCGCTTCGACGTTGCAGTGTGCCTTTGTGGTATCGATGAGCCTGGAGCGATCGAGGGCGTATTTCTTGTCCAGCATTCCCTGAACGGGGGTTTTGGCGAATCGCTGGTCTGCAACGTAGCGCAGCATGTCAGCATACGCCAGCTTCTTCGCTTCTATCATAGCATGCAGCGCAGCAGCAGAGTTGTGTTTGAAGCTGGTGAGAGGGAAGTTCTCCAGCATATTCAACATCATCAGCGCGGCAATTCCCTGGCCGCTCGGAGGCAATTCGTAGACAGACCAGCCGCGGTATGTCGTGGAAATGGGTTCGACCCATTCGCTGGAATACATCGCAAGATCAGCAGCCGCAAGTGTTCCTCCGTGCTGCTGTGAGCATGCGAGGATGAGATTTGCGACATCCCCTTTGTAGAACGCGTCACGTCCCTGTGCAGCCACCGCCTTGAGGCTTCGGGCCAGTTCCGGGTTGCGAAATACTTCGCCGAGCTTCGGGGTATGCCCATCGATCAAAAAGGTCTGCGCCGCAGCCGGTTCACCTTTCAACAGCTGTTCTTCACCTGCCCACAAAGCAGAGACCTGCTCCGCTACCGGAAATCCCTCTTCCGCATACTGAATCGTGGGGGCAAGGAGTTTCCGGAGCGGCAGTTTTCCAAACCGCTCTTGCAGTTTCGTCCAGCCATCGACCGCTCCGGGGACAGTCATGGAATGAATCCCCCGGTAGGGCATAGTGGTCATCCCCTTGCTGCGCAGGAACTCGATCGTAAGTCCTGCAGGGGCCCAGCCGCTTGCATTGAGGCCGTACAGCTTGTCCGATTTCGCATCATAGACGATTGCGAACAGGTCGCCGCCGATACCGTTACTCATCGGAGCCACAAGTCCCATCATGGCGTTTGTGGCAATGGCCGCATCGACGGCGTTCCCGCCATCGGCCAGCATTGTCGCACCGACCTGTGCCGCGAGGGGGCTCTCTGCCGCGACGATGCCGTACTTCGTGACAACCATGGATCGGGCCTGAGTGCGATCCTGCGCGAGATCGTCGTTCACGAGAGCGAGCATAAGAAGGAAAATGGTGACAAGGGTTTTTTGCATTGCGCCGGTGGGTCCTTTCGGTGCATAGAGTCCGCTGGGCAAATCAGTCATGTTGGTTGCTCTGTGGTCGGAACGGTGTTCCGACCGACAAGGTTCACTCTCTTGTGCCTCTTGACAGCGTTCCGACCGACCCTTCGACTCGTCCCGACTTCAATGCGTCGGGACTCGCTCAGGGTAAACGTTTTTCCGTGACTGTCTCACGGTTCGCTTCTCACGAACAATTACTATGACAACCCCGAAGTGAATTTCGGGCTACTCGCTCGTCACTGTTTATTTCCGTGAACTCTCCAGAACGTCTCCCATTGGTCTCGAAATGAATTTCGAGGCTACTTCTTGCTTGCTTCATCTTTGTACACCTTCCCATCCTTCATCACGAACCCGATGTGCTCGAGGACGCTGATATTCTTCAGCGGATCATCTTTCGAGGCGACGATGTCTGCGAAGGCTCCGGGGGAGATCTCGCCGATTTTTCCCTTCATGTCGAGGAGCTCGGCTGCGACGGCCGTCGCAGACTTGATCGCCTGCATCGGAGTCATCCCCCACTTCACCATATACGAAAACTCCTTCGCTTCGTTTTCGGTCCAGTCGAAACCTCCAGCATCGGTGCCGAAGGCAATCTTGACGCCTGCCTTGAGAGCCTTGTTGAATGTTGCCGGCAGAGTCCGGGAGAACGTCTTGTTCATCATGCTGCCCACGGCCGCACGCCCCTCAGCGACAAATTCGTTGACGTGGATCGTCGGACACCAGTAGATCCCCTTCTCGATCATCAGCTTGATGCAGTCGTCGTCGATGCCGAACCCATGCTCCACAGAGGCAGCACCTGCTTTGATCGCAGGAATAATACCGTCCCGCGTCACGGCGTGCGCTGACATTTTCTTGCGGTGCATCGCTGTTTCGTCGCCGAGTGCGCTGAGTTCCTCCTGCGTGAAGTTCTGCAGGCTGCGGTACGATCCGTCGGGCAGCTGGTAGTAACTTCGATCCACATAGATCTTGATCCAATCGGCCCCATAGGAGATTTCTTCGCGGACCGCACGTCGTGCTTCATTCGCCCCCGTAATCTCGATAAGTCCCTTCGGTACTTTCCACTCCCATGTGTACTCTCTGTTCGAGAGCAGGTAGTGCCCCGTTGAGTTGATGGCTCGCCCTGCCACAAAGAGGCGTGGACCGACAATGATTCCGTTGTTGATCGCCTTCTTCAGGTCGACATCCGCATACATTCCCCCTTCAGTACCCAGGTCACGCAGGGTCGTGAATCCGTTGAGAAGAGAGGTCTTGCAGGAGAGCGAGGCACGCAGCGCCCTGTACGGTATGGACTCCTTGAGAATCTGAACGGCATAGTCGTCGTTGGTAATATCCCCCTGGAGGAGGATGTGCGTGTGTGCGTCGATGAGCCCCGGCATCACGGTCGCGTTCGAAAGGTCGATCACTTTGGCATTTGTCGGAATGGAAACGTCCTTCCCGACTTCTTTGATCTTGTTCCCCTCAATAAGAATGACGGCATTCTCGATTGCCGCATCCGATTTCCCGTCGATCAGTTTTCCGCATTTGACCGCAGTGACGGAGCCTTGAGCGATCCCCACCTGCATAGCGAACAGCAGGAGAACGATGGTGGCGAGTTTCTTCATGGAACCTCCTTGAGAAAGGGCTTATTGTTGAGTTTTTCTGCTCTTGAAGTACCAGGCGGTGCCGATGATGATGAGCACAACCACGGCACCGACGGTGATCGGGAGCCAGTAGCCTGAGTGAAAACTCGTGGTCCAGGTTTCGCCCAAGTAGAATCCGAGCGTGATGAACGTAAGGGACCAGATGAATCCGCCTGTGTAGGCGAAGAGTGCAAAAAGCGGATAGCGGAGTTGCGAAGCGCCAGCGATAAGGGCTGTGAAATGCCGGACGCCTGGAATGAAATAGCCGATCGTCAGCGTCCACTTTCCGATGCGATCGAACCAGCGATTGACTGCTAGCAACCGCTCCGGAGTCAGATGAATCCTGTGGCCGTGCCTGTGCACGAGTTGGTACCCGCCTGCGCGTCCAAGCCAGTAGCTGAGGGTAATACCGGTCAGGCTTCCGAGAATCGCAGCAAAAAACGTGGGGGCGAAATGAAACCTTCCGGTCGAGATGAAATAGCCAGAGAGCGTCAGGAGCGATTCATCAGGAATGGGAAGGCCGACGATGCCGAAGACGAGGGCGAAGTACAAGCCGAAGTATCCGTACAGGTCTATCCAGTGTTGTATGGTTTCGAGGGGCATGTAATCTGTAAACCTGTTCTTTTTGTGGTGGGGCTAAAGCCCCTCAGGTTTTTGTTTGGATATTCTAACCCCGACCTAAAGGTCGGGGCAACCCTCAAACTTCGTTGTTCGGAGTTCGATTGTTCGGTGTTCGATATTCACCAGTTTGAGGCTGGTCCAGGGGTGGTTTTTGGAAGCGACGTTGAATTCAACGTCGCTGCACGAAACGCTCTGTGCGACGGACCCTCAGTCCTCGACCTCAAGGCCGAGCTGCAACCGCTATTTCCCCTGCAGCGCCTTTTCAAGATCCGCGGCGGCAGAGTCGATCAGCGCCGCTTCTTCGCGTAAGGCGTTTGCTGCGCGCACAACTTCTCCTTCCGCTTCTTTCCAATGCTTCTGCTCGAGGGCCTCACGCACGCCGGGAATCGTCTTGACGCCATATCCGGTATAAAATCCCGGCGCATAAATCAGATGCTTGAACCATGGACGCCCGGGCAAGCCATCGGCATTGGTAAGATTCCGCTCGCTCTGTATGAGCTTCTGGTTGATTCCCTTGAGGGCATCGTTCGCAAGTGGAGTTGAAGCCTGTGCGAGCCTTTTTGCGGCCTTGTCGTAGCGCCCGGCGCTTCGCGCGACGAGGTCAACCGCGTTCTCCAGCGGCGCGAAGTTGATGTACGGCGGCACTTCTTCCACGTTTGGCGGAACAAACGTCTCCTTCGGGTCGGCGGCGGCCGTGAATGCTCCCTCGGCAATTTGCTGATTGCGTTCCTTTATCTGATCCTGCATTTCCTTCAATTGCTTTTTCAATTCGTCGAGATACCGCCGGACAGTTTCAGTGAAATTGTTGAACTCATATGGAAGAACATCGGAATCCGCAATGCGCATGACTGCCGTGCCGACGGTCTGGGAGAGCGCGCGCCCGTAGCTGAAATCTGTGTCGGCGAAATGCGTGAACCAGTACACATCGTCGTAGATCGAATGATAAATGCCTCCGCCATCCTCACCGCCGTACCCGAGATTCAGTGACGCGATGCCGAGGTGATCGAGGAACGCCGTGTAATCCGACCCTGAGCCGAGGGCGGAGATACGCAGATCGGTATGCGAGCGGATGTCGTTTCGTTCTTCCGGGGAGCGGGCATTCACGAGCCGCTGGAGCTGATTCCGTTTCCAGACAGAAATCTTTTTCTCCGGATCCTCGATGTCGCGAGCGACACCGTTGATGAACTTCTCAAGCGAATGTGATCCTTCCATGCCGAGATATCCTCTGCCGTTTCCGTCGGAATTGATGTAGACGACCGCCTTCTGCTTCAACTCGACTGCGTGTGTCTCAACCCACTCAGTCGATCCGAGCAATCCTTCTTCTTCACCATCCCACGCGCAGTAGATGATCGTCCGTTTTGGCTGCCAGCCGTTCTTCATCAGTTCGGCAAACGCCCGGAGTTCTTCCATCTCCGCAACAAGCCCGGAGATCGGATCCTCGGCGCCGTTGACCCATCCATCGTGATGATTGCCGCGCACAATCCATTCGTCCGGGTACGTCGAGCCTGGGATCGTGACGATGACGTCGCGTATCGTTTCGACATTCCAATTCGATTTGATCTTGAGATGCACCTTTCCCGGGCCGGGCCCTATTTTGTACGTCAGCGGGAGTGCGCCGCGCCAGCCGGCCGGTGCCACAGGACCTTTCAGTGATGCCAGCAGCGGCTGGGCGTCTGCGTACGAAACCGGAAGCACGGGAATTCTCGTCAGAGTTTTCACTTCACGGAGGTCGAGCCGTTTGGCATTCTCGGTTGCGCCGATACCGGGTGTGAGCGGGTCGCCGGGATAGAGAGGCATGTCCATGACGCTGCCGCGTTGGACGCCGTCCTTGGGACGGTACGGCCCATCGGGAAACACATCGCCATGGAAGTACCCGTCTTCGCGCGGGTCAGAATAGATGATGCAGCCGATCGCGCCCTTCTCCGCCGCAAGCTTCGGTTTGATACCACGCCACGAAGCGCCGTAGCGGGCGATAACGATGCAGCCTTTCACCGAAATTCCAAGCCGCTCGAGTTGTTCATAGTCTTCTGGAATGCCGTAGTTGACGTACACCAGCGGACCGGTGACATCTCCGTCGATGGAGTAGGCATTGTACGTAGGCAATTGTTCCTTCTTCTGTCCGGAGGTGGGGTCAACACTGAAAGTCTGTTCCTGAAGCAGGGCGATGAATTTGTTCGGCCCAACGAGCTCGACGAGACGTTCTTTTGGGGTGGGGAAGAGAACGTTGAACGATTCGATGCGCGCATCGAGTCCCCATTGCTTGTATGTTGCAGCCAGCCATTCAGCATTCTCTTTGCCGTAGGGAGATCCGACGTGATGGGGACGGGCGGACAGGTGCTGCATGTATTCAAGCTGGCGCTCGGCGGAGGGAATCGCACGGAACTTGACCTCCCAGTCAGATTTCTGGCTCTGAGCCGTGACAAACGCGGTGCCAAGCAGCAGCATGAAAGCGACAAAGCAGAATCTCATACAATCCTCCGATAGGGGAATTCGTTTCAGGCCTGAAAGGCGGGCTATCAATCGGCTTGCAGTAACGGAAGAAATATGAAGATTCGTCGCCAAACAAGCAAGGTGTGAACAATCTGCCTGGGCACTTCGGCGGATAGATGAAGCGTGTACAATTCACGACGTATCATCTGTTCAACCTCCGGGTGTACTGCGCTTTCTGGTAGTAATGGACCATCGTCGAGCAACGACACTATCTGATTTCCGGCTGGAGTTGATCTGTGTTGACCTGCCGCTCATACCTGGGCGGGAACGAAATCCAGGTTGGCAAGGTTCAGAAGATGTATGTTCGAACACTTCTCTCATCAAACATTCCAGGAGGAGGTATGAAGAAAGTGCTAAAAATTGTTGCGTGGGGTCTTGGGATTGTTGCAGCGCTGGTTGTCCTTGGCCTTGGATATCTGTACCTGGGATATCCCGATGTTGGCCCGGTGCGTGATCTCTCCGTGGCTTCGACGCCCGAGCGGATTGCCCGTGGATCGTATCTCGCGAACCACGTTTCGGTGTGCATCGATTGCCATTCAACCCGCGACTGGAGTCACTTTGCCGGTCCGATAGTACCGGGCACCGAAGGAAAAGGGGGCGAGCGCTTTGACGAGACGCTCGGCTTTCCCGGGATGATCTATGCCCACAACATCACGCCAGCCGGATTGGGCTCTCAGAGCGATGGCGTTCTGTATCGGGCAATTACCACAGGTGTCGACAAAGACGGCAAAGCGATGTTTCCTATCATGCCGTACACACGGTTCAACACGATGAGCGAAGAGGATATCCTGTCGATCATCGCGTACGTCCGCACACTGAAGCCGATCGAGAACACTCCGCCGCAGACCGTGCTGAATGCTCCGATGAATCTCATTGTGCGGACGATTCCCTTGAAGCGAACTCCCCAGCCGGAACCCGACACGTCGAACGCGTATGCCTACGGCAAGTATCTTGTCAACGCCGCCTCGTGCGCAGAATGTCACACTCAACAAGTGAAAGGGAAACCTCTGCCGGGGATGGATTTTGCCGGGGGTTTCAGATTCCCCTTCCCAAACGGGGCAGTTGCCCGCTCCGCGAACATTACGCCGGATGAAGAGACAGGCATCGGAGCATGGTCCGAAACCGATTTTGTAAACAGGTTCAAGTTCTATGACAACGCCGAAGCCCGGACTCTAAAGCCCGAAGCCGTAGGGTACAATTCGGTAATGCCGTGGACGATGTACGCGGGAATGACAGAGCGCGATCTTACAGCGATCTACAAGTATCTCCGGACGGTTACTCCGGTGAAGAACAAGGTCGAGAAGTATACCGAGGCGGCGAAGTAATTCAGGAGGTTGCTAAAAGCCTTACTGGAGAAGGGCTAAACCGCCAAGTCGCCCCCGACAAGAATCGTCCCGATAGAAATCATCGGGACAAGTCGGGGTAAACAAGAACGACAAGCTCTCTTTCGAATGTTCGTTGCAAGAGCATGTTCAATATCATCTCGGCGAGCTTTGTGTCTTGGCGGTTTTCTTTATCACTTCCTCCGGATCATGACGATGGTCATGTCGTTGGACTGCAGTGTGCTGCCGGTAAACTCCTTCGCTGCTTCGAGCCTCTTGCCTATGACCTCCTGCGGGGTGAGCCGATCGGGCTGGACAACAACAGCGGCAAGTCGCTGCTCGCCGAACGGTTCCTGGTCTGTGTTCATTGCCTCTGCGATCCCGTCGGAGCACATCACAATCAGATTGCCCGGCTCCAGTGAAATCGTCTCTTCTTCGCATACAAAATCCTCATGCATTTCCAACGGTATACCTCCGGTGTTCAACCTCCTTGTTTCGATCCCGTTATAGAGAACAAACGGATTGTCGTGCCCTGCGTTCGAGAACAACAGTGTGTGACGCCGGGCATCGCGGATCGCATAGAAAAGGGTTGCGACATTCTCCGAACTTGTGCTTTGATACAAAAGACGGTTCGTACGTCGCAGGCATTGACCGGGCGGGAGATCGTTCGATCAGGTCGGTTCAGTTTTTCTTCTCTTCCTGCTGTATACCATCGATATTGCAAGCAGTGCGCTCCCGACGACCAGGAACGATACGATACGAACAATGGGGTCGACGGTGGTGAGGTCAATGATGAAGAGGTACAGTATGGTGAGCGACATCGTCAGCAGCGCCATCCAGCGATACTTTCTGCTCTTGAGCAGCCGGCCGCCGATATAATAGAACAATGCGAGGACCAGCCATGAGGCACTGACAAACTGCGGAGGAACGGAGTGATACAATGCGTACGGGAGAAAGAGAAGAGCGCTGGCGAGATAGGCGTTGCGCATCATCTCGGTTCGCAGGGCAAGCTGATTCTTCTGCCAGTTCAGGATGCGCGCGCTCAAGAGTGCCACAATGCCAAAGCTCACGCCGATACTGCTTACAGTCGGGGCGGCGAAGAGATATGCGGCAAAGATGATAAGGTAAATGACAAAGTTTGCGACGACAATGAATCGTGAACGGAACCAGACCGCGGTGGTGACGACGAGGATGCTCTGCCAGCAAAGCCAGACGAAGAAATCGGGCATTGGAAACCGGGCGACGATCGCAGCGCTCAGGGCGGCATAGCCGAGCATCGCATAAACAAACGTCGCGTACACGCTATGCAGGCGAACCCAGAAGGCAATGGAGACGGCGAGAAAAACGACGGAGGCCGCGGAGTTCCAGGCAGTGATCCCGCCGTTCGGTCCGGCGAGCGTCGAGATGGCAAAAACACCGAAGCCGAGAAGACCATTGACAAAACTGTTCAGTATCGAAAAAGCATCTTCCGGCGAGTCTTTCTCGCGCAGGAGGGCCGGCGCTGCAAAGCACATCGCATAGATCAGAACAAACGCCAGATGAATTTGCGGAACAAGGCCGAACTGAAGAGGATGACCGAAGATCGGGTTGTTTGCTGTCCAGATGAAGTGTGTGAGGTACGTGATGCCGATACCGAATGTGAGGAGACCCTTCCAGTGGAATCGTATGCAAAGGTAGGCCGTCAGAGCTGAGAGAATTGCCAGGACCGTGAGAACGAAAGCTGTGCCGCCTCCAAGCAGAGCAGTCAGGTATCCGAGCGTCAGGTTGAATGCGGCGAGATACATCGATGCGCGTCGCATCGCGACGAGGATATTCACGGAAACGACGAGAAGCAACAGGCTTAATTCCAGGGAACCACTCGTCAGGGCAGGAGAGGGGGAGAAATACGAGAGCCGGAGTGTCGTAAAATAGAGGAGCAAAAGCCCTCCGCCGAGTAGATACCGTGAAATCTGCTGAAATGATTCTCTCCAATAACGTGAAAGTAGAAAGATCCCACCAACCAGGGCATAGCCGAACAGGCTTGGGAGGAAAGAAGGGAATCCATCATACGGCATCGTAAGGAGGAAGGCAATCCCCAGGGCGAGACCGACAATACCGACCTTCGCGAACCAGTTCTGACCGACCTGGAGCTCCAGCTCTTCATCGTCTTCGACGGCGACCGATGTGGCTGGCAGTGCCTTGGAATCTTCTTCGGGTGCAGATTGCGGAATGTCGAGATGTGCTTCGATGCGCGCGATGCGGGATTCGAGTGCGCGCAGATGTTCAAGGAATTGCTCATGCGGAAGATTCTCAGGCGATTCGCCCATGCTTGAGTTCCTTTCCTGCTGGTCGATGCGGTACGATGTGTACTGCGTTCATGTGAGCTGCGGGAATTTCTCATTCGCCACTATCACGTGCTTTCTTCCGTCTCCCATAGACAATCGAAACGAGGAAGTGGTTGCGTGCTGCTCATCAGTCTCTTGTGGACATCGCCTCCAGAACGGTACATCGGGTCGCTTGAGAAACGGCGATCAACGACACGAACGCAACCTTACTGAAAAATCGTGCCACTCACAACATCATAACCTTTGACGTTGAGATCCTCGGTGGTTGTGACCCGCGAAGAAGAGCGTTTTTCGACAGCCATTTTCCACTGATAGAGTTCAGAGAATGTGTGCTGAACCTTGCGGGTGAGCTTCCGAAAGAGCCCGCTTGCTTCATACGCGTCTGCTGACTCCCTTGTATCCCAAATGGTGAGCGAAATAACCTCGTTTCGCTCCTCCACTCCCTCGGTGAGGAAAACATAGCGGCAGCCAGCGACGCTGCGGAGCACGGGAAGAACCTCGGCATCATAAAGCCGCGTGAATTCCTCCTTCTTGCCGGGTTGGAGCTTCATGGAGAGTAGGCGAACATAGAGGTGTTCCCGTTGCATCGAGGCGGGGGGCGGCTCGATCGAGGGGCTCTTGACCTCGAAGGAACGGATGACCGGTTCCTCCGGTACAGGAGCATATTCAAGTGTGAGGTCTTTGGAAAGCTGTACCTTCCATTCTGATGTCTCGGCCAGATACGGCTGAGCCTCAGCGAGCGAGCGCTGGAACGTGCCTTGTTGTTCGTACTCTTCGGCGTGCCGGGATGTTTCCCAGAGAGTGAGAGAAATCGCTTCGTCTGGAATGGAAGTGCTTCGGATGAGGCTTGCATAGAGGCACCCGGGCGTCTGCTTGAGTCCGGGAAGAATTTTCTCTCTGTACACACCGCCAACCTTTTCGACCATCTCCACCTTCACTTTGACCTGAACGAGACGCATGAACATGGTTCTTCCTCCTCTCAAGTCCGACATGATAAATCGTGACACGTTGAAGCGACGATTCGCAATCAATGCTCTTTGGAGACCGGACGCGGTGAGCGCACCTGAAGCCCCATTTTCCTCGACAGTGCGACGAAACGCGGATCGTTCCATGCTTGTTGCGCGATGGGATCCGCCGCGAGGAAAATCAAGATTCCGTCACGTTCCTCGTATGCCTGCTGGAAGTACCGGAATGCTTCATCCATTCTCCCAAGACCCATTTCGAGAATCCCGAAATAGTACGGAGAGACATGGGATTTCTTTGAAAGATCACGCAGCTCTCGAATAATTCTCCGGGTTTCTTCCTCGTGCCCGGCGAGGCCTTCTGCAAAGCCGAGCATCGACAACATCACCAGGCGGCTCCCGGAACGCTGAATGGCCTTTTTGGTGACGGCAATGGATTCTTCATATCGTCCGGCGATCATATAAGTCATTCCCAGTCCAAAATACGCCTCAGCATATTCAGGATCGAGATCGAGGGTTCTGTTGAACTGCACAATAGCCTGGTCGATCTTGTACTCAAAATGATAGATGCGCCCGATGCCTGTACTCACGCTGGCGGAAAGTGGATCAAGTTCCTGTGCGCGCAGCATTTCGGCCATCGCCTCGTCAAACCGACCCATGATGGAGAGAAATAATGCATACCATTCATGCGCCCGGGCATAGCCGGGCTTGAGTTGGAGTGCCCGTTTGAATTCCTTTTCCGCACCACCCCAATCCCAATCGATCCGAAACTTCACATATGCCAGCGAGGCATGGGCTTCAGCCTGAGATTCGTCGAGGGCAATCGCCTTCCCTGCGAACTTCTTCGCAGCAGCTATCGCCTGATTACGCGGCAAAGAACCGTACCCGGCATTTCCCGCAAGCGTATAACATTCCGCCAGTCCTGCATATGCGAGGGCGAACGCCGTATCGCGGCTGACCGCCTGTTCAAAAAAGGTAATCGCCTTTACAACTTCATCACCGGTACGCTTGCTCAGGTGGAAGCGGCCAAGCAGGTACTGCCTGTAGGCCTCGCTATTCTCTGTTCCTTTTTTCTCAAGAGACTCTTTCTCACCGGAAAGGAGCTGAATGCTGAGCGCATGGGTAAGGCTCTGGGCGATATCGCTCTGTATCGCGAAGACATCTTTGATGGATCGGGTGTACTCACGAGTGAGAAGGGTTTTCTGGCTTTGAACATCGACGAGGTTGACGCTGATGCGGGCTTCGTCCCCAGACGTTCGCACGCTCCCCTCAAGAATCGAACCGACATGCAGGGCATTCCCGATCTCCGTGATATCGAGTGTGACGCCTTTGAACTTTGCAACGGAGGTACGGGCGATGACGTTCAGGTCGCGGATTTTTGAGAGGGACGAGATCAATTCTTCCGTCATTCCTTCTGCGAAGTACTCGTCGCGGCTGTCTGTACCGATGTTCACGAACGGGAGCACGGCAACGCTGTTTGTGGGCAATGGGCCGTTGGGGGGCGTTGACGGGCGCAGCAGGATTGCAGCAATGAGCACGGAAGCCAGTATGAGCGCGATGGCAATTCTCCGCGGCTTCTTCCGGGCGAGGAAAAACATCACGCGGTCGAGGAAGCCAAACCGGCGCTTTTCCCAGGGACGGATGATGCGGTACAGATCCACGGGGAGATTGATGTTCTTCAATTCCCCCTTGCCAAGCCGGACCAGAGAGTAATCGATCTTGTTCTGGATCTGTCTGGCAACGTCCTCGGAGAGACAGATGCCACCGGGTTCGGCGAGTGGTTCGATGCGGGAAGCGATGTTGACGCCATCGCCGAATACATCATGCTCTTTATAGACGACGTCGCCGATGTGTAAACCAATCCGGAGACGAATCGTCTCCGAGTCGGGTTTCGATGCTGATCGCTCGAACAGGGTCTTCTGGATTTCCATCGCGCACGCGGTCGCAGCCAGCGCGCTCGCGAACTCCACGAGGAAGGCATCACCAATGGTCTTGATTTCATGACCGCCATGCTTCGTCACGAGCGGACGAACTATTGCCCGGTGTTCTTCAAGCAGGCGAAGAGCGAGCTTTTCGTCCTTCTGTGTGAGCGCGCTGTAGCCGACCATGTCGGTGAACATGATAACCGCGAGCTTGCGCTGTTCCGCGGGTTTGGAGGCCGCGGCGGGCTTCTTTGCTCGTGGGGACCTAGTGTGTGATGGTTTCGTATGTTTTCGACTCGTCGCCAAGGCTGATAGTACGTTATTATTGTTTGTTGCTCGGCGTTGTACTGCCGGACTTACTCCATACGGGAGCTCTCCTCCGTCGCGTTGTCGCTTACTTTCTTCCCCCGGCCAGGCGTTGCGCGGAAGGCAAGTTTCTCAGTTTACTCATGGCAATGACTCCGACTGCGGGGCCAATCGAGAGGGATGCAAATGCCCATGACCAACCCACCAGATCGACAAGGACCGGGATCAGACGAATGGTGATGAGTGTCAGTAAGAATCCGAGGCTCGTTTGCAATGTGAGCGCAGTTCCGACATAGTCCGCCTGACATAATTCCGTGACGCACGCCGAAAATTGAGCTGAATCCGCAACCACGGCAAAACCCCAGAGAAGGCAAACAAGAAGCAGCAGGATCGGATTTCCGCCGAAGAGAAATCCCACACAGAGTGCGCACGAGCCGCTGATCACCATCGAGATCATCGTAATGGTGGTCCGGCCGAACCTGTCGGCAAGAATTCCGGCGACAATGCTTCCTGCTCCTCCAACACCAATCACGGCGAATGCAGCGAGCCCTCCCCACACAGGCTGAATGGAACTGATTCCGAAGCTTTTGAAGAGAAATATCGGAGTCCACGCCCACATTGCATACAGTTCCCACATGTGACCGAGATAACCGAGATTCGCGAGCACGAGCTCGCGTTTCCGGAAGATCTGCCCTACATACTTCCAATTGAAGTGTCGAAACGGAGTACGGTATGGGCCTTCACGGACAAACAGGAGTGTGATCATACCGCCCACGAAAGCCAGACCGGCTGAAGAGTACAACACCGGCTGCCAGCTTGTGATTCCGCCGAGCGTGTTGATCAAGTGCGGCGCAGCTGATCCGAGGGTGAGCGCTCCTACCAGAAGCCCAATTCCGAAACCACGGTCCTCCATGGTCCAGGTGGAGATGATCTTCATGCCTACGGGGTAGACACCAGCAAGCAATAGTCCGGTGAGAAAACGAAGGAGCAGCGTTACCGTGAGGCCGATCGCCAGGAACGGAATGAGTCCCGTGACAAGCGCTGCCAGGAAGGACGTGACAGCGAAGAGCAGGTGGCCGGGAACATAGTCGGCCAGATTAAACAGAGACGATGCGAAGGCTCCCACGACGAATCCTATCTGTACAGACATTGTAAGCCATGCCTGGTCAGATCCCGTGAGATGCCAATTCACGGTGAGCGCAGGTATGACCGCCGACGCGGAGAACCATACTGACATGCCAAAGAATTCACACAGAGCTATGACGAAGAGCATTCGCCGCTTGTTTCTGAGTGACGGGTGGGTCAACCTATCTTCTCCGATTGAGTGAACGTTGGCAGCGCGACTGGGCGAACGATGCTTCAAGGCGTCCCCCACCGACAATTGCCAAAGGCCTTAAGCCCTTGGTAACGGAACCAGTTGATGCTCAAGTTTTCACTTTTTTGGCGATACTTGCTTCGGCGTGTTCGACTGATTCGAAGACTTCGAACACCCGATCGAGGTGCATGTGCGAGACAATTCTCTGCAATTCACCCTGAACTCCTGCCAGCGTGAGGGCGCCTTCTTGCCGTCCGACGGAGACCATTGCCGAGATCATCGCGCCGAGCCCGGCGCTGTCGACAAACTTGAGGTGAGACAGGTCGAGGATGACGAAGTGGATTTTGTCTTTGAGGAGTCCGAAGACGGCTTGCTCGAAGACCGAGACATCGGGTCTCCCGACAAAAGACCCTCTGAGGCTCAGGACGCCGATCTTGCCGCGACGTTGTTCTTTGATGGTCACGTTCTATTGTCCTTCCGGGCCAGTTTCTCACGCTCGCTGGCTCTGCGATTGATTTTGAGCTGAAGAGTTCCTACTCTTGTGCAAGAACCTCTGCCACGTACGTCATGCCTACAACACCAAAAGAAAAAGCTGTCCGGTTTCTTCTCAAGCCCCCCGCCTCGCGCTATGTGCGCCGGGTGAGTGCATTCCTGGAGAAGGACCCCGGTTATATCAGCGCGCACCGCGAAGATGTCGGCAACATCATTATCGGTTTTCTTGCCGGCTCGGGGCTGCAATGGCACCGTGAGATCTTCGAGCGTGAATGGCCTGCAATTCTCCGCGAAGCCCTCGCACGTCTCTCTGCCAAAACAAAGCCATAAGCGATAAACCCGCTGCTCGGGCGCTTCAACGCCTGGATCGATCGACCTTCCGCTGGCCCGATCTCGCGATGACCCCATCAGAGAGCACTACTTCTTTTTGACCAGAGCAGTCCAGTTTACCGTTAACGTCGTTGGAGGCGAAATCTCGCTCGTGCCCAGCGAATTTACAACGACTCTCCGGCCCTCCGGCGAAACGTCGTACACGCCTGCATATTCTTTCGGATATGAGTGAAAGAGGACCCTGCTCTTTCCCACCTCGACCCGTGAATCCTTCGCGGCAACTTCTGTGAGCATTACATAACTCTGCGGGTCCATGTAGAAGATCTTTAACCCGTCTCGCGTCCACCGCGGCCGTGACCCGCCGGAAGGTGAGATTTGCCATGGATTGCCCGGTCCAGGAAAGGGGCGAACGTATATTTCATTTCTTCCGGATTCATCTGAACAGTATGTCATCCACTTCCCGTCGGGGGAGAAGTGAGGATCCCATTCGTTGGCTTCCGTCCGAAGAAACGGTATCGGTGTTCGATCCCCGGCGATCGGTAATACCCAGATATCAGATCGCGTCTTCAAGGCCGTTGTCGTCACATACGCGAGGAATCTACCATCGGCTGACCAGTCAAACGGCTGCTTATTCTCGTTAGATTCGAACAGGAGCTCTTCTTGTCCCGTGCCCAGTTTCTTCCTGTACAGATCGAAGACCCCTTTCCGATTGGACGCGAAGACAAGTTGCGTCCCGTCGTGCGACCAGACGGGCAGGCGATCCGGGGCGTTGTTATAGGTGAATCGGGTTTTGGATCGGCTGGAGAGTTCATAAATCCAAATATCGAGGTTGCCGGACAAGCGATCGTTCAGAGCGTATGCGAGAAGCTTGCCGTTGGGACTAAAGCGCACATCCCAGTATGCTGCCTGATCACCGACATGTCCCTCCTCCTTTCCAGACAGATCGAACATGATGAGCTGCGAACCCGTCAGCGAACTCCTGAATTGATAGGTGAGGAGATTGGTATTGGAAACCGAAAAAGTTGCCGAACCATCACCGGCGTCGATTTGTATCCTCTCAACCAGTGAGATAGGATCACCTTCTGTAACAAGTTTCGCAGGGTTGAACGGAAGAGCCATGAGCTTGCCCGCGATTGTACAGAGCACATAGCCATCTGCATATGCTGCGTTCGTGGTCGACTGGACGACGAATTTCCGTTCTTTTCCGTCGAGTGAAGCCACTGAGATAGCATCAGCATCCCCGCGCACACCTGTCGTTGTTGTCCGGGAGAGGAAAAGAAAATGCCGGCCGTCGGGAAGAAAGTACGGCCACCGATGAGAGGTTTCTTGTTTGATCGTGTCAAGTTGCGTCAAGGCCACAGCAGTGCCGCCTGACGCAGGGACGCGGAAAATCGGCGATTGCGACGAAGGGGCAAAAAGAATACTTCCATCCGAACTCCAGGATCCTCCAAGGCCTTCTCTCGCTTCGCAGATGGTGACAACCGATCCGCCCTCAACATCGAGCCGTTTGAGCTTTGCTTCGGCGAAAAATCCGAGGGAACGGCTGTCCGGAGACCAAAATGGATACGAGGCATCGTCGGTCCCCGGCAGCTGGCGAACCTGCACATCGTCTATGGACCGGATCCAGAGAAGCTTCTTGCCGTTTGCATCCCTTCCGGAGAATACGAGTCGGTGGCCGTCCGGAGAGAGTGTGAGGGGGCCGGTGGACGACAGCGTTCCAATCTCGGCAGGCAGAATCAGTGCCTTGACGGTAAAAGGTGCGGTAGAAGATTGAAAGAATTCATCACGAATCGCGAACAACGCGGTGGAGCAAAAGAAAACAGTTGCTGCGAGAACCCACAACCATTGACGCTTTCTCTGTGTGGCACTTTCGATGCGATCTGTACTGCGGTCGCTCGAGGAAGTCGATGGCGTCGAGTACGGCATGTCGCGCACGGCAGAAAATGCATGCAGTGCGTCTGAATCACGCTTGATACGCCTCAGATCGACGGCGACATCCTTGACAGATTGGTAACGCTCAGTCTGTTCTTTTTCCAGGCACTTGAGAACAACCTGCTCTACGCGAATGTCAATAGTGCGGATGATGGCAGATATCGGTTTTGGATTGACGTTGACGATCTCATAAATAATAGCAGCTTCGTGCACTCCATTGAACGGCGATTGACCGGAAATAAACTCATAGAGGATAATGCCAAGCGAGAAGATGTCTGTACGATGGTCTATGTCCAGTCCCTGCACCTGCTCCGGAGACATGTAACCAACCGTGCCGAGCAAACTGCGGGCTGTCGTGAGCCGTGTTGATCCCCTGAGCTTGGCCAGTCCGAAATCCATGATCTGCACGATACCGTCTTTGCGGATCATAATGTTTTCGGGTTTGATATCACGATGGACAATGCCTTTCTCGTGAGCTGCAGCAAGGCCATCGGCGATTTGAGCGCCAATGTCAATGGCCTGTTTCACAGAAATGGGCTGTTTGTTATCCCGCATCGATTGGCCTTCGACCAGCTCCATCGCGATGAACAATCGTCCATCGTATTCATCGATGCCGTAGATAGTACATATGTTGGGGTGGTTGAGGGATGCGGCAGCTCGGGCTTCCTGGAGGAAGCGGGCCTTCTCTTGCTCTGACGCGGACAAATGCTCGGGGAGGAACTTAAGGGCAACAGCGCGGTTGAGTTTGGTGTCCTGGGCTTTGTAGACGACGCCCATACCGCCTTCTCCGAGCTTCTCCAGAATCTTGAAATGACTGATCGTTGAGCCGATCATGACACGCCTCCGCCTTCGTTCCACTTCGGCGGATTCTCAAATTTCCAACCACTCGCAAAAAGCGCTCGTGGGGAAATTTGGAACATGCCGCCTTCTCCAAGCTTTTCAAGAATCTGATAGTGTGAAATTGTTTGACCAACCATGAGGAGTACAGGAATGGTTAAATCGTTCATCGGTGAATTGATAATTGTCTCGATGATCCGATGGACATCTCACCCGATGACCCGATCACGTGTTTCTACTTGAACAAATTCTCCACCAAAATCAGTCGTGCGCTTAACCTCGGAGTAACATACACTATCTCGTTCCCGTCGAGAGTAATGTTGATCGATCGATTTGTCACACCGGCGAAGGCCGCCGGCAAGGCCTCTTCCGTCCGCCCGGTAAACCAGATCTTCCGGATTTTGCCCTGCCCGGCATACTGCAGCATGAATCCGGATGAGGATGAACGCGATGTGTAGTTCGAGAACGGGCCGGGAGGGGCACCGATTTTCCTTGCGGGGCCACGGAGAATTGGTGTAACGATGTCCCCCGTCTGTTTGAGAAGCTCTGTGGCATCAAACTTCTCGGTCTCTACAACCCACCATCCTCGTTTGTCGGAGTGACGATCATAATACACAAGGTGCCGGTTGTCCCATACCGACCAGACGAACACGGAATCGCTGAAGAACCGGCGTGTCGGACCTCCGGACAGTGAGGCTATAGAGGATCGGACACGGACATTATCGACGATCAGAATGTGATTATCATCGAACCAATCAACGCCAAAATTGCTTCCTACAAGTTTTGGCGGGCCCGGGTGGTCGACATCCACCACGTAGATGCTGAACGTGGAGGTATCAGCTCCCTGGTTTGTTGGCGGGACGCTGTACATGATCTTTTGCCCGTTAGGAGAAAAGGACGGGACTCGCGAGACAGTGTTTCCTGTCGTCAGGCGGCGCCGGTTGCTGCCATCGTGATCCACAACGTAAAGGTCCGTGTTATTTTTCAGCGGATCGGGGTCTCTCATGACAAATGCTATTTGCTTCTTGTCAGGCGAGACGGTTGGTTCCCAGATTTCCCTGTCATCAAAGGTGATTTGTCGGAGCGATGACCCATCCAGATTGGCTGTCCACAAATATCCGACAGGTTGTTGCTGAAGGTACATGAGTGTTTTCCCGGAACGGGAAACGCTCATGCCGATATCGGGACCCCCGCCTTTTGTCACCTGAAGTGCTTCTCCACCTGAGGCCGGGACGGTCCACAGATTTGTGTTTCCCGCTCTGTTCGAAGAGAAAATAATCTGGTCATCGACGGTCCACACGATCGAGTCGATGTTCTCCTTTCCGGCGGTCAGTTGACGTTCGCCGCCGGTCTGGAGATCATGAATGATAATGACCTGCGAAGAGCCGGAATGAGACCGGATCCACGCGATCGAATTTCCGTTTGGAGACCAGCAGAAGCTGTACCGATAATCTCCCCCCTTAACCACGAACAGTGAATCTCTATATTCTCTGCGCGCATCCGACCCGTCAGCGTTCACCGACCAGAATTCCACCATCCCGGATTCCGATCTGGTGTCACTATTGGGGGTTCGGATGAATCCTACGCGTTTTCCATCGGGTCTCCAGAGGGGAGTGTCGCCCCCCGTCGCGAGCTTACGGCTTGTGCCGCCAAGGGCCGAGATAGCAAAAACATCATTTGTTTTGGTGTCGTCACTTGGCCGCGTGTAGACGATTTGACTTCCGTCGAAAGAAATATCGGCCGCTTGCTGAATGAACGTAGTCGCGTCAGAAGTGATCTTCCTGGGTTCTCCTCCGTTTACATGCATATAATAGATGTCCCACTTACCGTTCACGTCCGCGGCGGGGAATGCGACCCAGTTGCCGTCAGGCGAAATGCCGGGATAGGAATACTGCGTGAACGGAACCTGGAGGACCCGTGTCGTCATATCGGGGTTTACTTTGGGCCGTGAATGGGGAAGGAGGAGCCACGCTGCGGCGGCGAGGATGACGATCACACCTCCGGCGATGCCGTACCGCATCAACGGATTCTTCCTGACTGGGAGAGCCTGTGCAACAGCCGGTTGTGGAATATCGCCTGACATTGTCTCCTCAGCCGCGTGCTGAACGGGTGTGTATGCCGAGCTGCGCACCACCTTGCTTGTCTTCTTCTGCGCACGCCGCAGTTCGCTGACGATATCATCCATGTGTTGAAACCGATCAGCCGGATCTTTTTCAAGGCATCGAAGTATCAAATTGGAGAGAAGGGAGGATGCCTCCGGGCGGAGCTGATCGAGTTGCATGGGTTCTTCATTCACAATCGAATAGACCATTGCCGCTTCGTGTTCACCCCGGAATGGAAGCTTGCCCGTCAGCATTTCAAAGAAGAGAACGCCGAAAGAAAAGATATCACTCCTGTGATCAACTTCACCCCCCTGAATCTGCTCCGGGGCCATGTAACCAAGTGTGCCGACCGTGCTGGATGTCCTGGTAAGTTTCAGCGATCCCTTCAGCTTCGCCAATCCAAAATCCATCACTTTGGCCTGACCTTTGGAGGTCAGCATAATGTTGTCGGCCTTGATGTCGCGGTGAACGATCCCCTTCGAATGCGCCTCCTGCAACGCGTCACCGATCTGGGCAGCCACAGTGAGGGCGTCGTCGAGCTTGGTGAACGGGATCTTCTCCCGGAGCGTGCCCCCCTCGATGAACTCCATGGCGATAAACATCGTACCGTTTGATTCATCGACACCATAGATTGTACAGATATTATTTTGGTTAAGAGCGGCGGCCGCCTTAGCTTCCTGAAGAAAGCGGGCTTTCGTCTCTGCGTTGGTGGAAACGTGAGAGGGAAGGAACTTCAGCGCGACGAACCGGTCGAGTTTCGTGTCCTGGGCTTTGTAGACAACGCCCATGCCCCCTTCGCCAAGCTTTTCAAGGATCGTATAGTGCGAAATCGTTTGTCCGATCATACCCTATGGGAATAGTTAATTGGTGAGTGGCTCAATGACACGTGATCTAGTTGCTCAAAGACCCGATGACTGCATCTCCATCCCGGTGGCCTCGTCTATCTATAGACCTTGGCCACCGGACAGAGCATACATCTGTTCATATCAAGCGAACATCAGTCCACGATGATCTTTGGGGGCGAATCCCCCACTGCAAATTCCTTCGGTCCATCGCAGAACGCTGAGTACGTATACACTCCCTTTTCTACTTGTCCGACGCCAAGAGTCAGGGTTTTACCGCTCTTGATCTTCTTGGCGTGCCCGCCGAACAGGTTTGCATCATCGAACTGGAGGTACACGTCGGTCCCTTCCGCGTGGAAGATGACCTTTTGCCCCTCTACAACATGGACCTCCGTGATTGTTGTGCCGGTCAGGACCACTTTCCATACATTCTCGACCTTCGCAATCGAGACATTGACGTTCTTCGGCACGTCCTGCGGGGTTTGCCCCGGTCCGAAGCCACTGATGAACAGAAACAACAGCGGCAACGTAATGGCGCGTATGAATGACTTCATGAGGTATTCCTTACTCATTGGTGAGAGAGAAATGGATTAGTTGGATCATTTTTGCGATCGTGTTCGCTTCATCAAGACAGCATATCTCGGATCGGCATAGAGCTCCCTCAGCTCAGGCTGGCTCGAAATCTCACTCACAGAATATCCGGCGTCGAGCGCTTTGCCAATCCACTGCAGTGCGCGTTCCCGGTCACCGATTGCTTCGTATGTGGTACCCGCGTGGAAGAGGATCGATGCATCGTTCTTGTTGAGCCGAAGGGACCGTTCCGTGCAGAGACGGGCACTGTCCCGGGCTCCGATCATCGCGTAGTATCCTCCCAGCGAAGCCATAATATCCGGGTCGTCCTGGTTCACAGAGAGTTGCTGTCGCGCAAGCCCGATAGCTTGTCGGAACAACTCAGTTGATTTCCCCCTTCCGTCCGGGCTCCAGTAGTAGGCCGACGCGAGGTTCCCGGTAACAAAGTGGTCGTTTGCATTAGACGCGCGTGCTCTCTCATACCATGTGGCAGCCTCCGGGAATCGACCCTCAACGTAGTTGAGGGTTCCGAGGTTTGACGCAGTCTGGTAGGAGGGGCGGATGTTGTACGAAAGCTCAAACATCTCTCTGGCATCGGACCACCGTTTGAGGAAATAGTACATACCGCCAACATTACTGTAACCACGGTAGTTGTCCGGAGTAAGGCTGATCACTTTCTTGAAAGCGGCGATCGCCTCATCATAACGGCTGTTTTTAGAATAGAAGACCCCCAGGTCGTTGTGCCCCCCCCAATAGTCCGGTCGCAGTTCAATCGCCCGTCGGTATGTCTTCTCTGCCGTTGGAATATCTCCACGAGATTCGTATGCCTTTGAAAGGCCCCGGTACGCTTCAGCGCTTGATGGATCCTTCTGTAATGCTGCTTCAAACAACGGTATCGCTTGCTCCGGTTTGCCCGTCCCCGCATACACCATCCCGAGTGTGATATTCACTGGAGCGAGGTTCGCGTCGATGGACTGTGCCCGGTTGCACTCTGCGATCGCGTCGTGCACCAATCGCGTGTCTTTTCCCAACTCGTATTTCCGCCAGAATGCTTCGCCAAGAGCAGCATGAGCCAACGCATATGCGGAATCCTCCCTGATGGCCTGACGGAAAGAAAGAACGGCGTTGTCGATATTCTCTTCGTTCTCGTACCGCAACAACTGGCCGCGACCCCTCAGGTAGAACTCAAACGCGGCAGGAACGGAGGTTCCACCGGACTGGAGCACATGCTTCATCTCGGGGTGAAACTCCACGTGGAGCATCTCCAACACCTTCATGACTGATTCGTTCTGAAGCGACGCAAGCTGGTCGCGCGAGAGGTCGATGGAGGCACCGCTGATTTGCCGGACTGAGCCAGCATCGATCAGGTTGAGCGTAAGTCGATAGACTTCCCCGATCGCCTGCAGCGAACCGTCAACAACGAGGTTGACACCGAACGACTTTCGAGCTTCTTCGGCGCTCCTGATGCGCGAACGCCTGACCTCGCTCGCGGGAACCACCCAGAGCGACCCGTGAAATTGTTCCAACTGAGTGAGCTGGCTGGTCATCGTTTCCGTGAGCCCGTCGCAGAGTGCCTGGCGGTCGACATCGTTCCCGATGTTCGAAAATGGAAGAACGGCCAGGTGCTGCTGGTCCGGAACCGAGTTGATTCCTATGATCCGGGCGAATCGGTTCCGGAGGTCGGTAGAGGCAAGGGTCACAGCGAGTGCTCCAACCAGCAGAATTGTGAGAACCGGTATCAACCATCGCCGGGATGCCAGGGATCGCCCCGCTGGTTTCGGACTGATGTGCCCCGAGACACTGGTGGATCCACCCGCGAGGACAGCGTCGATGTCATTGCACAATTCATGTGTCGACTGGTAGCGATCATTTGGATTCTTTGCGAGGCACCGTCGAACGATGGCATCAGCTGAAGCAGAGATACTCTGCGTTCGCGAGGAAGGAGCAGGAGCTTCCTCGTTCAGAATCTGATACAGCATCGCGTGGTCATACGGTCCCTTGAAGGGGCGATCACCCGTAAGCAATTCGAAGAGTACAACACCGAGCGAGTAGATATCCGCCCGCTGATCCACTTCCTCGCCGCGGGCCTGTTCCGGCGGCAGATACGCCATCGTTCCCACGGTCGAACCGACGGCGGTCAGGTCCGAGCGCCCGGCCACCTTGGCAAGGCCGAAGTCCATGATCTTCACCCGTCCGTCCGCCATCACCATGATGTTGCTGCTCTTGAGGTCCCGGTGGATGATCTGTTTTGCATGCGCCACCCCGAGGCCCTCAGCAACCTGCCGGATGATACGCAGGCACAACTGCTCGTTCGCGGTTCCGGCGTTTTCCAGGAGCGTGGTCCCATCGACAAGTTCCATCACAAAATACAGTCGGCCTTCGTGTGTTCCGATGTCGTAGATGGTACAAATAGAGGGATGGTTCAGGGACGAAGCGGCCCGTGCCTCCTGGATGAACCGTTCCTGGTCTGATGCGGACCCGGAAAGTTCTGATGAGAGAAACTTGATCGCGACATCGCGGGCCAGCCGGGCGTCGTGGGCTTTGTAAACCACGCCCATGCCACCTTCACCCAACTTCTCAAGAATCTCGTAGTGGCTAATTATTGTCCCAATCATATGCACCTCAAGTTGCAGCTCCCGCCGCACGACGGCGGAATCCTCAAATTTTCAACCGCTCGCGGTAGAACGCTCGCGGGAAAATTTGGGACTTCACCGAGTTTTTCGAGAATGCTGTAATGAGAGATTGTCTGGCCGATCATAGCTTTTCTTGATTGGTTTGCGCCAGAGGCGCATCCCCGCCAGCCTCACTACCGCATCGAGGCGGGCTGGCGCCTTCGGCGGAAATTGGTGATTGGTTAGGTGGCCCGATCAGCCGATCACCTTCTGTGTTCTCTTCTTTTCAAGTCTTCCGTCTCACACCTCACTTCTTCAACAACTGGGGCCAGTTGACAACCACCGACAGCGAGCTGGTGCTCCGGCTTGCCAGCGGGCGGATAGCAACATAGCGTGCGCCGCTCTTTGACTTTCCGAATACCTGGCGCATGCGAGACATTGCCGGAGGAAACAGCGGTTTGGCCTGTCCAAATGACGGTTTTCCCGAGGAAAAAGTAACGTCCGCCTTCATGTGCGCGTCGATGGAGGACGAGTAGAACACGATTTCCTTATCAAGCCAGATTGGCTCTTCTCCGGTCCCTGACGAAATTTGCCATTGGCCGCCTTCTCCCCGAAACGAACGGACATAAATCTCACGCTTCCCGGATTCATCGGATTGATAGACGATCCATTTCCCATCGGGTGAAAATCTGGCGTCTTCCCCGCTGATGTTGAGTCTTGTTACCTTGGCCGGCCGTTGGGAATCGCTCAGGTCCACGATGCCGAGTTCTCCCTGATTCCCCAGGATCTCCGTCACGAGCAGGCTGCGGCTGTCTGGAGAGATGTCCACAGGGGCGAGGACGGAATTTGCGTTTGCGCCTTGAGCGAGAAGAACTTCCTGCCCGGAACCGTCCGCCCGTTTCTCGAAGAGATTCGCCTTGTTGACGCCGATCTCAGCCGAGAAGATAATCTTAGAGCCGTCGCGGGACCAGAGCGGGCGCGATCCGGAAAACGCTCCGAACGTGAGCCGCGTTTTCACATTTCGGGTGATATCGAATACCCAGATATCAGTTCGTTGATCCTGATTCTGAATCTCGTCATACGCGATGTGTTTTTCGTCCGGGGACAACCGAGCCGCGGTCCATGGCGTCGCCTGCACAATCGCCAATTGGCGGCCCTCAGTATCGATCCAGATGATCTCTTCTATGGTGGTGCTGCCCCCGATGGAGGAAAGAAGGATGCCGTTCTCGGATGCCGAAAAGTCTCCCTTTGCACGCGGGCGCCATGCGTTGACACCCTCCTGGAGCGATACGGCATCTCCTGTCAGCGTGAAGGAGCTCGCGTTGAAAGGTTGTGCCATCAGAATGCCCTGGCGGAGGTAGAGCAGGTGTCCTGCGGCGAAGACACAATTGGAGAATCCCCGGGCGACCTCTTTCGGTTGTCCACCGTCGTCGGAGCCGACATAGGTGATGGTGTTCGCTCCTCTGCCGCCGAGTTCGACGGACGTGAAGAGGAAATGATGTCCGTCGGGAAGGTACCAGGGGTAGCGCGGAGCGGCGATCTTTCCGGTATCAAATGCAGTCACGGGACGAACAGCTCCTCCGACAGCAGGGACACCAAAGAGATTGGGATCTGCGACATTGGGGGCGAAGACGATGAGTCCGTTTTTGCCCCAGGAACCGCCGCGGCCCAGAGGCGCATCGGCGAGCGTGAGCACCGGTCCGCCGTTCGCGCTGACGGTCCGGAGTTTTCCCTCGGCAAAAAAACCGACGGACCGGCTGTCGAACGACCAGAAAGGATATTCCGCGTCTTTCGTGCCGAGCAAAGAACGGGAAATGTTCGAGCGAAGCGGACGAATCCAAAGTGTGCGTTGAAAAAGTGAATCGATTCCGCTGAAGACGATCATGGTTCCGTCGGGCGAAATACTCGAATGCCCCCCGACACCATTGACATACACCGTCCCGCGAGGCATCTCGATCGAGGCCCAGATCGGCTCTGGCGCGCTGGGCGGGAAGAACAACAGATACGCGCCGCCGAGCCCAAGAAACATTGCGACGAATGCTGTGACGACGATCGGTATCCAGCGAGTGATTTTCGAACGGGCCGTCTTCACTTCGGGGCTGGACGATTGATCCAGTTGCGCAGCGGCTTCGATTCGTGACACGACTGCCGGCCTGGCGGCCGTGATTCTGCTCATGCGTTGCCGGCTGGAATCGCGCCGATATCGTTTCAGATCAAGAGCCACCTGACTCGCTGCCTGCGTTCGCTCTCTGGGGTCTTTTTCGAGACATTCGAGAATTATCGAGTCGAGTTCGGGGGAGATTTCCGGATTGAGCGACGACATCGGCGGCGAATCAACGTTGACGATCTCATAGGAGATGGCTGTCTCATGAATTCCCTTGAAGGGGAGCTGTTTCGTGAAGAGTTCGAACAGTACGACCCCCATCGAGAAAATGTCCGACCGGTGATCGGCATCCAGCCCCTGCACCTGTTCTGGAGACATGTAGCCGGCTGTGCCGACCGTTGAGCCTTCCTTGGTTAGCCGCGACGCACCGCGGAGTTTTGCAAGACCAAAATCCATGATCTGCACGATTCCGTCCTTGCGGATCATGATGTTATCGGGTTTGATATCCCTGTGGATGACACCTTTCTCGTGAGCTGCTGCCAGCCCCTCGGCGATCTGAATGCCGATGTCGATGGCCTGTTTTACCGAGAGGAGAGATTTTTTCTCCTGCAGTGTCTGGCCTTCGACATATTCCATCACAATGAATTGCTGTCTGCCTGCGGCTGACTCACTTTCTTCGATGCCATGAATGGTGCAGATGTTCGGATGGCTCAGCGCAGCGGCGGACTGTGCCTCCTGCAGGAACCGGGCCTTGTCCTGTTCAGATCCCGAAACGTGAGGAGGGAGGAACTTGAGCGCAACGGCGCGGTTGAGGGTTGTGTCATGGGCTTTATAGACAATACCCATACCACCTTCGCCAAGCTTCTCAAGAATGTTGTAGTGGTTAATCGTTGTCCCGATCATATGCACCTCAAGTTGCAGCTCCCGCCAGAAGACGGCGGGATGCTCAAACTTCCGGCGACTCGTTGAAGGACACTCGTCGGGAAGTTTGGCACTTCGCCCAGCTTCTCAAGAACCTGGTAATGAGAAATCGTTTGTCCAATCATGCTGACGTTCACTTACCTTTCATCAATTCGACATACTCAGGTTCCTGCCGGATGCTGTTCAGGTCACTATCGCGTTGGATCCATTCGTAGTGCTGATATCCGGCAGTAATTGCGTTCTTAAGTGTCTCGATGGCGAGTTTTAATTCGTTTAGAAGGGCATAGAAGCAGGCCGCGTTATAGAGCATGTTCGGGTCACCGGGGCTTAGCTCGAGTGCTTTTGCAGCTTCGGCTTTGGCCTCATCACGTTCTCCTTCTTGCACAAGGGCATTCGCAAAGTACATGTGGGCACGCGCGTCATCGGGATGCTGTGGCAGGAAGCGTCTGAACACCTGGATTGCCTGCAGCATCGTCTCATGTCCTCGTTCCTTGTCTCCGATTCTCCCGTAAGCGACCTTGAGATCGCCGTATGCAGTGTAGAAATCGGGGTTGAGTGTAATGACCTTCTTGAAGAGCTCAACGGCTTCATGATCCCTATCAGTCGTGTGATAGATTCTTCCAAGGATCCAATACCCGACAAAATTGTTTGGGTCCAGCTCGATCGCTCTCTGGCTGGCAGCCAACGCGTCTTCGACCGATTTCTTATGAAAATAGGCGAGGCCCAAAGCGGCGTAGGCGTCTGACGAAGACGAATCGTACATCAGCGCCTTCAAGCCCGACTCGACTGCCCGGTCGAGCCACAACTCTTTTCTTTCGAATTGCTGATACAAAGTGGCATAGGCCTCCCCGAGTCCGGCGTATGCTCCCGAATATCGCTGATCAAGCTCGATTGCTTTCTGGAACAGCTGAATTGCGAATTGAATGCTGTTCTTTGTGCGCCGATAAAGAAAATCTCTCGCCCGGAGATTGCAGTCGAATGCTTCCGCGTTGAGCGTCGATCGCTTGGTCAGAACTACCTTTTCGGTCGGGGACAACTTGACCATCAGTGCGTCGACAATCTGCTTCGAGACCTGCTCCTGGATGTCGAATACGTCTTCGAGCTTTCCTTTGTAGGTTTCTGCCCAGAGTTGAGCGTCTGTATCCACGTCGATCAGCTCAACAGTGATGCGGAGGTTGTCCTGAAATTTTCTGACGCTGCCGGATAAGATGTACCGTGTAGCAAGTTCCCGTGCGATGGTTTTGATATCCTTGGTTGTTCCCTTGTACTGCATCGATGTCGCCCGGGGAACCAGCCGAACATCTTTCAGCCGCGCAAGGCTTGCAATGAGCTCCTCCGTCAGTCCATCGCTGAAATAGTCGCTCTCTTTGTCGGGAGAAATATTGCCGAACGGCAGGACGGCGATCGCCTTTGTCTTTGAGGCACCAGCGGCCATTGCGATTGCCTGCTGAACATCTGTCAGCTCGAGCAGAAGGGCTTCCATCGTCTCGAAGCGTTTGGCACGATCCTTCTGCAGCATTTTCATCACGACAGCGTCCAGTTGCCGCGGAATCTTTTTGTCGAGAGCGCTTGGCGCTGGCGGATCCTCGTTAACAATCAGATACAGGAGTCCCGCATCATGCTCAGCCCTGAAGGGCCTTTCGCCTGTCAGGAGTTCATAGAAGACAACGCCGAGCGACCAGATATCACAGCGTGCGTCGGTGGCGACCCCCTGTGCCTGTTCAGGCGACATGTAGGAAAGCGTTCCGAGTGATGTCCCGGTCCTCGTCAGCCCGGAGCTGCTCTTCAGCTTGGCAATGCCGAAATCCATGATCTTCAGAAGGCCATCGCTGGCGATCATGATGTTTTCGGGTTTGATATCACGATGCACGATGTTTTTGCCATGGGCGGCTTTCAGGCCTCGGGCGATTTGTTCCGTCCATGCAAGAGCCTGGTGGGGAGTGGTCCCCGAGGAAGACTTCTGATTCTCGATGTGAGATTTCAGGGTCGTCCCTTCGACATACTCCATGACGAAGAACTCGTTTCCATCTTGCCTGCTGATCTCGTATATGCCGAGAATATTGGGGTGATTGAGTGCTGCTGCCGCCCGTGCCTCCTGCATAAACCGCGTCTTGCTCTCTTCCGATGCGGAAAGATGCGTCGAAAGAAATTTGAGTGCAACGAAGCGCTGAAGCTTGGTATCCTGGGCCTTATAAACGACGCCCATTCCTCCCTCTCCCAGCTTTTCAAGAATCTGATAATGCGATATTGTTTGACCGATCACGAGGTATGACCTGGTTAGTTGGTAAACGAGTTAATTGGTTCGAGGATCCGACCGCTCGGTTGCCCGTTTCTACTTAAATAGATTCTCTATCATCACAAGTTTCGCGTTGATCCGTGTATCGAGATAGATGATTTCTTTTCCATCCCTGCTGACATCAATGGATGATTGCGGTGTCAAACCCTGAAAGGATCCTGTGATTCGTTCGTCTCGTCCGTCAGGAAGCGACATCCGTCTCATCTCGCCGACCCCCTTCACATAATAGATGTATCGACCCGACGGTTCTATGGTAACGGAGACACCTGCTTTAAGAAGTTTCTTCGGGGTGGGGAGTTGCGCGTCTTTCAATCCGGGAACGGGGGCAATCCAGAGTCCTTCTCTTCCCGAGTGTTGATCGAAACTCAAAATGTATTTCCCATTCTGCATCTTCAAAGCGAAAGCGGAATCGGCAAGCAGCTCTGGTTGTCCAGAGCCGTCAATAGTCATGGTCCAGGTTTGAAACGAACGGTAATAAGAAAACGACTGATTGTCAGTCCACCAGACGGGCTCTCCCTTGCCGAGTGTGCGGGTACTTCCCGGATTTGAGGGATCGATGAGGTACACCTTGACGGAATCATGGACTTCAAGAGCGGCATGCTGCCCATAGAGGAGAAACTTGCTGTTTGGGCTCCAGACCGGACCATGAGCCGCGCCGTCACTTGTCGTGAGTTGGACTCTGTTGGATCCTTCGCGGTCCATCACATTGAGGATCTGCCCGGGCTTCAGGGGATCCTGGAGAGAACTGACAAAGGCAATCTGCTTGCCGTCCGGCGAAAGTGCGATGTTGAGAATGTTGATGTCATCGAATGTGAGTTGACGGGCGCCGCCGGTATTCGCCATCCAGAAATGGCTAACCGATTGTTGCTGAAGGTAAATCAAGCGCGCTCCATCAGCGGAGGAACGTGCGTTGAAATCGGGCCCGCTCCCCTTGGTGACCTGTACCGGTGTTCCCCCAGAAGCCGGAATCATCCACAAGTTCGTGTTTCCACTGTTGTTGGATGAATAGACGATCGTTCCTCGTGTCGTCCACTCTGCATCGCCGATGTTTTTCTTACCTGATGTGAGTGTACGCATCGAACGGCTTTCGAAATCGTACGTGACAAGCTCCTGAAATCGACCCGGATAGAACCGGACAAATACAACGGAGCCGCCATCAGGTGACCATGAGAAGACCGGGTAGCCATGAGGTGCTGCCAGCGAATCGAGGAATTCACGATGGTTATCGCTGCCGTCCGGTTTCATTGTCCACAATTCCGGAAATACCGAAGTGCCTCCCACATCCTTGTTTCGAACATATCCGATGCGTTGGCCATCGGGGCGCCAGCGGGGAGCGGCCCCGGGATCAGCGAGCCGCTTGCTTGTTCCTCCGAGGGTGGAGACAATTGCGATTTCGGTTTTGAATCCGGATGCGTCTGTCCGGTCGTACACCACCCGGCTGCCGTCGGGAGAAATGTCAACAGACTGAATGGAGAGTGAAGAGTCCGATGTGATCCTCTTCGCATCGCCGCCGGTGGAATTCATGAAGTACACATCCCATTTTCCCTTTGCATCGATGGCGGGATACGCGATCCAATTGCCGTCCCGTGAAATGGCCGGAGGTCCCGTTTGCGTAAATGGTATTTGGAGGACCTGGAATGACATGTCCGCGTTGAGATTCACTGTGTGCTTCGAGGTGAGAAGCATGACGACAATCGCGACAGCGACGAGGCCGGTCGCGCCGATCGCAATTCGGAGATTTCGCTTTGAGACCGACGGCCTCTCATGCGCGCCGGATGGTAGAGGGGTGACCAGGGTTCCTGTCTCGGGCTTTTGCACGGGGATTTCCTGCGTGCGCATGACGCGCGAGGTCTTCTTCTGCAGCCGCCTGATTTCGCTCACCATGTCTGCGGCCGATTGATAGCGGTCTTCAGGGTCTTTCTCGAGTGCTCTGAGAATGATCCGCTGAAGATCTTCCGGCGTGTCTGAACGATGCTTTGTCAATGGTTCAGGCTGCTCGTTGAGAATTGAATACATCATTGCCGCTTCGTGTTCGCCGCGGAACGGCAAACGGCCTGTCAGCATCTCAAACAACACCGCGCCGAAGGCGAAGATGTCCGATCGTGCGTCGACTTCGCCACCCTGGATCTGCTCCGGTGCCATGTAGCCGAGAGTACCGAGTGTCGAGGAAGTCCTTGTCAGCTTGAGCGAGCCCTTGATTTTGGCCAATCCGAAGTCCATCACCTTCACCTGGCTCTTCGAGTTGACCATAATATTGTCGGCCTTGATGTCTCGGTGGACAATTCCCTTGCTGTGCGCTTCCTGGAGAGCTTCTCCGATCTGTACAGCATAGCCAAGTGACATCTCGACTTTTGTGGCTGCGAGGTCGAGCTCCCTCAACGTTTTCCCATCAACGAATTCCATTTCGATGAAGGGTCTCTCGCCTTCGTCGTGAATGCCGTAGATGATGCAAATGTTGGGGTGATTCAAGAGAGCTGCCGACCGGGCTTCGAGGAGAAAGCGCGAACGATCGACATCCTTTGCTGTGACATGCGATGGCAGGAATTTCAGGGCGACATCGCGATTGAGCTTGGTATCCCGGGCCTTATAGACGACGCCCATGCCCCCTTCACCCAGCTTCTCTAGAATCTTATAGTGAGAGATAGTCTGTCCAATCATATGCTACGCCTCCGCCAAAAAGAAGGCGCCTGCCCGCCTTTCTGAACCAACAATGGCAGGCGAGGATCCTCAAAGTTTCTACTGCTCACAAAAAGCGTTCGCAGGAAAATTCGGGACATGCCGCCCTCGCCGAGCTTTTCAAGAATCCTATAGTGAAATATTGTCTGACCAATCATGTGAATTGGTTAACTGGCTAAATGGTGAATAGTGATTGGTTCATCGATCCATTGACCCCCAAGGGGTCCTACGGACAATGATCCGATGCCAACAAGTCTTCGAACGTCTTATTTTTCACTCTTTACGTTATTCACTACTTGATACTTTGCACTCATCACTCCATTCACTTCTTCTTCAACTCCGCATCCCAGTTCACAACGAGCGTGATGGGGAATGACAATGTCTCACCCAGAACGGTGTTCACGAGAAAGCGTTTGCCGTCTGCCGTCACGTCGTAGGAAGTTGTCAGTCCGGTTACCGCTCGAGTCGCAAAGAGCGGCCGGACCGCACCGACGACAAACGTTTCCCCGATTGATGCCACTTCCGCCGCCATTAATCTGCCATCAGCACCCAGGTAATACAACTCCTTCCCATCTTTCCTCCACCGGGGACGACTTCCCGGTGTCGTTGATACCTGGTACTTACCTCCAGGCCCGGGAAACGGACGAACATACACTTGGTTGGTCCCGGACTCATTCGACTGATACGCTATCCACTTGCCGCCGGGTGACATTGTTGGGCGAACTTCGTTAAACTCTGTTTGTAAGAACAGAATGGGTTTGCGGTCGCCGGAGAGAGGTAAAACCCACAAATCAGTTCCTGTTTTTTGATCTCCGAACGTAAAATACAGCAGGAACCGACCATCCGCAGACCAATCAGTCGGGATCTTAGTATGGTCTGACTCCAACAACAACTCTTCGCTTCCTGCGCCGCTCGAGGCACGCTGATAAAGATTGAAAAGGGACTTTCTATTCGAGTTAAACACGATACGGTTCCCATCAGGCGACCAAACGGGATAGGCCTCCACAGCAGGGTCGAATGTGAATCGTGTAGAAACCTTCCGGGCAAGATCATAGACCCAAAGATCCACATTCCGGGACTTGGTGTCAGAAACGTCAACTGCAAGGTTCTTTGCATCCGGCGAAAGCCTGAAATTGCCGAAATTCCCCGGCTTATCAACTCTTTCGAGTTCCTTGCCTGTACGATCATACCAGATGAGCTGCGAGCTTCCGGAGATACCGCCGGTTTGGAACGCAAGAACTCCATTGTCCGAGACAGTGAAGATTGCCTTGTTGCGATTCGCGAAAAATTGAACCTGCTCGGCAACGGGAAACGCATCGCCGGTGAATGAGAGACTCTTCACGTCGAACGGCTGCGCCATAAGGGATTGTTCACGAAGGAAGAGCACATGGCCCGCCGCATACGCCATGTTCGAACTGGCATGAAGCAGGGTATTGTTCTCTGTGCCGTCAAGCGAACCGACACAAATAAGATCCCCTTCAGCTGCTCCCGTCTGCGTTGTCTGGACACCAAACAAGAAATGCTTGCCATCGGGCAGAAACCATGGCCAACGATGACTTATTTCCTGTCGCGAACTATCAAACTTGGTAAGAACTGTTGGCGATCCTCCTGCTGCAGACACGCGTGATAAAGGAGTATTCCCGGCCGCCGTGAAGACCACGACGCCATCGCGATTCCATGTCCCTCCCCGGGCGTCGGAAGCCTCGCAAATCGTCTGAGGTGGTCCGCCGGACGCCTCGATTTTTCTCAGCTTTCCTCCCGCAAAGAATCCGATGAAGCGGCTGTCCGGCGACCAAAAAGGATATTGTGCCCCTTCTGTGCCGCTGAGCATCTGGCCCGAAAGCGCATTCAGCGGACGAACCCAGACATTCGATTTGCGGGCAGAGTCTTGTCCAACGAAGGCGAGCAACTTGCCGTTCGGTGATAACGCAATGTGGCCCCCAAGGTCAGCGTTAAATGTTGTTTTCTCCGGAGGGAGGATGGAGGAGCGGGTTACGAACACTTCGCTTTCGCGTAGAGAGAAATAAGCAACCACGACGCTGCTGACGAGCAGTACTCCTGCGAGAATCCAAGCCGCGAATTCACGACGTGTAATCCGGATCTTCGGCTTCATCTCTGCGCTTGCAGATGCGGCGTTATCCGATTTGTAGATCGGCCTCGCAACACTGACGCGGCTGACGCGCGAACGGGAAGACTCGCGCTTGAATCGTCGCAACTCTTTGGCAACTTCTGCGACAGATTGGTATCTCTCTGATGGTTCCTTCTCAAGACACTCCAGAATGATCGCGTCGAGTTGAGGGTCGATCTCCGGCTTTACAGCCGAGAGGGGCGCGGGGTCGACATTGACGATCTCATACGAAATGGCAGTTTCGTGGACTCCCTTGAATGGCGATTCCCCTGTAAACAACTCGTACAGCACAACCCCCAGCGAGAAGATGTCCGTGCGATGGTCTGTTTCCTGCCCCTGCACCTGCTCGGGTGACATGTAACCGGCTGTCCCCACAGTGCTTCCTTCCTTGGTGAGCCGGGAAACACCTTTAAGCTTCGCCAGTCCGAAGTCCATGATCTGCACGCGTCCATCTTTGCGGATCATGATGTTGTCAGGCTTGATGTCCCTGTGGACGACACCTTTTTCATGCGCGGCGGCGAGTCCATCAGCCACTTGCGTGCCGATTTCGACCGCCTGCTTCAGGGGAACGTTCTGATCCATGTCCTTGAGCGTTTTGCCTTCGACGTACTCCATGACAATGAACGCTTTGCCATCCTCTTCTTCAACGCTATGGATCGTGCAGATGTTCGGGTGCGCAAGGGAGGCCACCGCTTTTGCTTCCTGCAGAAAGCGCGCTTTGTCGTCACGTGAAGCAGCGACGTGGGGAGGGAGAAATTTCAACGCAACAAAGCGGTCAAGGTTGGTATCTTGAGCCTTATACACCACGCCCATACCTCCTTCACCAAGCTTTTCCAAAATCCTATAGTGGGATACAGTTGTTCCGATCATAGTGGGTCTTGTTGAGTTAAGACATAGTGGAATAGTTGGTACGTCCGACCGTCAGCACGACGAGCGGATACCGCAACAACATGATCATCGAATCTGAAGATGCCTGTGGACGGTTACCATCCGGCGAGCCGGGATCTCCTGCATTCATCGCTTACCGCCCCTTCAGCAACTCTATATATCCGGGCTCGCTCCGGATATTTTCAAAATCCGGGTCCCGTTTAATCCACTCAAAATTCTCATAGCCATTTTCTACGGCGCTCCTCAGCAAGTCCACGGCCCGGTGGTTCTCCCGGAGTCGGGCATAGAGGCATGCGCCGTAGTACATCATTATGGGGTCGCTCGAGCTTGTTTCAAGGGCCTTTTCGCCTTCCCTTCTTGCCTCCGCGGATCGGTTTTCGTACACCAGGTGAACGGCGAACGCCATTCGCCGGTAAGCATCGTCCGGATAGCGCTCCAGATATCCGGGATAGACCTGAAGGACGTTGTGCAGTACTTCGTCGTATTTCTGTTTGTTGCCAAGCCGCTCGAGATACATCACCAGATCATCATAAGCTTGGAGGAATTCAGGATTCAGTGCAATGGCCTTTTCCAACGCATCTGCCGCTTCTTTGTCCCGATCGGTGGTATGGTAGATTCTTGAGAGGATCCAGTATGCGTTGAAATTCTTCGGGTCGAGGATAATCGCCTTTTGACTCGCCTCAAGAGCTTCGTCCAAAGAGCTCTTGCCCAAATAGGCAAGTGCCAGGGAGGCGTATGCCTCCGATAAAGAAGCGTCGTACATGATTGCCTTCAAACTCACATCAAGAGCACGATCGAGCCACGCTTCCTTCCGATCGAAATCACGGTAGAGAATGCCATACGATTCTCCCAGGCCCGCGTACGCCGATGCGTACCGTGGATCGAGTTGAATGGCCTTCTGGAAAAACTGGACAGCCATGTTCACGCTTGTCCTGGTACGGCGACTGAGGAAGTCGCGTGCACGAAGATTGCAGTCAAATGCTTCGGCATTCACCGTGGTGCGTTTTGACAACACGGTTTTCTCGGTCGGCGTCAGCTTGATCATCAACGCATCGACAATCTGTTTCGCCACCTGTTCCTGGATATCGAAGACGTCCGCCAGCGTTCCTTTATACGACTCGGCCCAGAGTTGACGCCCGCTCTCCACGTCGATCAGCTGAACGGCGATTCGGAGATTGTCCTGAAATTTCCGGACGCTCCCTTCGAGGATGTAGCGCGAACCCAATTCCCGGCCGATGGTCTTGATATCCTTGTTGGTTCCCTTGAACTGCATTGTGCTCGTCTTCGAGACAACATCGATATTTTTCAGCTGCGAGAGGTGTACGATCAGCTCCTCGGTCAATCCGTCGCCGAAATACTCGTTCTCCTTGTCCGCACCGATGTTGGTGAATGGAAGAACGGCGATGGCCTTTTGCTTTTCGGACGTGGCTGCGGCGCTCATCTCCTGCCGGATCCTTCGGAGAGCTTCAAAAACTTCATCGGCCGTCTGATATCGCTGATTCCGATCCTTCGCGAGCAGCTTGCGCGCAAGACCATCGACAGCGTGTGGTATCCTTCTGTCAAGTTCGCTCGGTGATGGTGGGTCCTGATTTACGATGAGATATAAGAGCCCTGCTTCGTGCTCTGATTTGAAGGGAAGATCGGCAGTCAACAGCTCAAAGAATATGATGCCAAGAGACCAGAGATCCGACCGGGCGTCGGCTGTCTGCCCCTGGGCCTGCTCGGGCGACATATAGGCAAGGGTCCCGAGGGATGTTCCGGCCTTTGTGAGTGTACTGTGATTCTTCAACTTGGCCAGACCGAAGTCCATGATCTTCAACTGACCGTTCCGGGTGATCATGATGTTCTCTGACTTGATATCGCGATGCACGATGTTCTTTTCGTGCGCGGCCTTGAGTCCCAGGGCGATATTCTCCGTCCATTCAAGCGCCTGGTGAATAGGCACGCCGGAGCCCGTCTTCAGCTCCGCAACGTGAATCTTCAGAGTTGTTCCCTCGAGGAATTCCATGGCAAGGAACATCGAGTCATCGCTCTCGCCGATCTCGTAGACAGAAAGAATATTTGGATGCGTCAGGGCGGCGGTCGCCTTCGCCTCCTGGAGAAACCGGGCCTTGTTCTCCCGCGATGAAGAAAGGGAGGAGGAGAGAAATTTCAACGCAACAAAACGGTCGAGGTTGGTGTCTTGAGCCTTATACACCACGCCCATACCTCCTTCACCAAGCTTTTCCAAAATCCTATAATGGGATATTGTCGTGCCTATCATTGACGACGCCTCCGCCAAAAAGAAGGCGCCTGCCCGCCTTTCTGAACCAACAATGGCAGGCGGGGATCCTCAACATTTCTACTGCTCACAGAAAGCGTTCGCAGGAAAATTCGGGACATACCGCCTCCGCCTAACTTCCCGACGATTTTGTAGTGGGATATCATTGTCCCGATCATCAGGAGACCTCCGTCAGTCTGAGCGCAGTCCCGCCTGTTGCAGCGGCGGGACGGAGTCGAAGACTGTTCCATGCCTGCTGAGCCGAGCACACCCTTCGATCCTTCGACAAGCTCAGGATCGAACCCCGAGCGACATTAGTGCTTAATCCCCGTTGGAGCCGAAGGGTTCGACTTCGCTCGCACAATTCGCTCGCTGCGCTCAGGGTGACGGTCGTGAGTTTTCTTTGGTTCATAATTGGGTACCCATGATTTTGTAGTCCGATATTGTCTGACCGATCATGATGAAAGGGGGGTAGTTAAATAGTTAACTAATGAATAGTGAATTGTTCCATTCAAGTCATCCTTCTGCTCGTTATCAAGAACAAGAATGACGAAAAGGTAAGAGATTGCCCAAAGAGCGATTCCTCAGTGTGTAGATTCTCTGGAGTGAAACGTTAGTTCTTCTTCCGTCGCATGACGACTACGGTAATGTCGTCGGATTGGGCGTGGCCGGCCGCATGTTTCTTCACGGCTGCAACGAGGTGGTCGATGATCTCGGAGGCGGGCGCGTGCTTGTGCTGATCGATCACAGCAGCGATGCGATCATCGCCGAACATGTCTTCTTCGACATTCATGGCTTCCGTAACGCCGTCGGAATAGACAATCAGGAGGCTGTCATCTTCCATCGGAACGGACTCTTCCTCGAAACCGAAGTTGGGCAGCATCCCGAGGGGGATTCCGCCGACCTTCAGGCGTTTGATTCCGGATTGGGTGGCACAAAGATAAGGACTATCCTGACCGGCATTGGAATAATGAAGCTGATGGTTCTGCGTGTCAAGGATAGCATAGAACAGAGTGGCAAATTTCTCGGGGCTGGTGCTTTGATACAGCAATTGGTTCGAACGCTCCAGACATGTTCTCGGGGATGCTGTTGTCAGCGTTTGTCCGCGCAGCGTTGCCTGAAGATTGGCCATCAGGAGAGAAGCGGGCAACCCCTTGCCGGTAACGTCTCCGAGACAGAAAGCGAGATGATGGTCATCGATGGGGATGAAGTCGTAATAGTCGCCTCCAACTTCCTGGGCCGGAATGGATCTGCCCGCAATTTCATAGCCGGGAATACTGGGGGCTGATTTCGGCAGAAGTTCGTTCTGAATACGGGCCGCGAACTTCAGCTCTTCCTGCATTTTAACGAGAGTCTTCTCTTTCTCGTAGAGTCGTGCGTTTTCCACGACCTGACCCGATTGTCCCGCAATGATCGCCAGAAGTCTCTGATCGTCTTCTGTGAAGGGCTTCCCGTCTTTCTTGTTGTAGACAGTCAGCACTCCCCGCAATTCGGACTTGACCATCATGGGAACTGCGATAAGTGACAGAACGGATTCTTCCCACGGGATACCGCGGAATCTCTCATCGGTTTTTGGGTCGTTGATGACCAGGGGCTTCTTGTTGAGGTGCATCCAGCCAAGAAGCGCCTGGCTGAAATGAAAATGTCCCTGTTCTCTCGAACTCACCATCGTCCGAACAAGCGTCTTCATCGATTGGTTGGATTCTTCTTCAACCAGCGTGATGACACCCTGTTCGGCGCTGCTTGCCCGCAGCGAGCGACGCACAATCGTCTGTACAATCTCTTCTGTGTTGAGAGACGCTCCAATTGCACGCGCCAGATCATTCAATACCGAAAGCTCTTCGACGGCGCGTTTCAGGCGTTTGTTTTCCTCTTCAAGAGATTGCAGCCGCGGATCCTGGCCAGACTGGACGGGCATAGTTTCCTTGGAGTGACATGGTTGGGAAGAAAAAAGCTATTAATGACAACAACTTAGGAGGTTCAATGATTCCCATATTTAAAGAGAGTGAGAGAACCAATCGGGGGGAGAACTGTTCACAATATAAAGAAAGTATGAGGTCGATGCTCTTTCAGAGGGAAATTCGTAGAATTCTACATATACTCAATTTGCTTGGCAAAAACGGATAGATCGGCTCGTAAAAGAGCCAGATGCGTTGACAAACTGGAACCAATGTCCGCCACAATGCACCTCGCGCCAACCTTCCAAGCCGCGATTCGTATGACCTTGAGCCACATCTTTGAACGCAGAAGCCAAGGGAAAGAGCGGAAATCGATGAACGTTTCATCTTTCGACAAGACTGTTCTCATTCTGGTTGGAGTCCTTGCCTCGCTGTTTCTACACGCAGGTTGCGACAAGTTATTGTCCCCGATTGACGCGACGATACAGGACAGACCTCTGCGCGTCTATCTGCCGCCCGGCTATGGTACGTCAACAAAAAGCTATCCCGTCGTCTACCTGTTCGACGGAGATCAGTGGGCTATCAATACGTTGCTCAACGACCGCATGCTTCGGGGTACACTGCAGGAGATGATTGTTGTCCAGGTGTACAGCACGGATCAACGCACGAGCGAGTTCGTTCCGTACGATGACGCATACATTACGGAACACTTCGGGCGCTATGTTCCGAACGCGAAGGCGTTTGCCAACTACATCGTCGGAACGGTCATACCCACCATTGACGGGAAGTACAGGACGATCAAAGACCGGAGCGGGCGGGCAGCGATGGGTTTCTCATTCGGCGGCCTCTTCGTGACATGGCTTGCGTTCAACTATGATACGACGTTCTCTATGGCCGGAGCCCTCTCGCCGTCGTATTGGGTTGCGAACAACAAGATCTTCGATGACATCGCCGCAATGCCAAGAAAGGAAGTCAAGCTCTGGTTTGATATCGGAACACGGGAGTGGGACTATTATATTCCCCTGCTGGATGTCCTGGCGGGAAAGGGACTCGTGTATGGAAAGGACTTTCTGTACTACGAAGTGAAAGACGGATCACACATGATGCTTGACTGGGTGGAGCGAATCGAGTACCCTCTGATCATGTTCAAACCCCCTGCGTCGGACAGCATTGTGAGTATGAGAACGGATCTTGAAGTGATTCGGAGCGTCACGATGTCGGGCGTCTACTTCCTGCGATTAAATCCCGTCATCACTCTGAAGAGCGGCATCGTTCACTCCGCAGCGACATTCGCTTCATACCAGCTGCTCAATCCCGGAGATGGAGTTGTGAACCGCGACGGGAGTTTTGAATTCAGATCAACACGGGACCTCATCGTGAAGATCCGGTATCACAATGTATCAGATTCGGTGGTCGTTGGGTATCAGACAGTTCAGCAGATGAAGTGAAGGCGGATAATTGTCAATGGAGAATTGTGAATTGACAATTCACCATTAATATCCCGTTCACGGAGCCACCATTATTTGTTCGGTTTTTCCCATCTCCCCGAACCCGGCGCCGGTTTCCACTTCGAATCAGGTTCAAAGTACTCCCACAGCATCCTTGAAACACGGCGAATCAGGACATAGCCCTCGTTGTCACCCTCCCACCGCTGATCCTTCTGGTTTTTCGTGATGACACAGAATACATAGTCGCCGGACGGGCCGTTGACAAGCACGACTTCCGATTTGGAGGCGTTCACAGCTCCGCTCTTGGATGCAACGTGAACTGTGGGCGGGATTTGTGAAACCGCCTCCCCATCCCAGAACGGTTTCGACAGAACGCGGAACATCTGTTCGCTTGCATCGGGACTGACTGCGCGCCCCTGGTAGATGAGTGCCATTAATTCTGCCATGTCGCGCGGTGTGGTGTGTCCCCAGCCGTAGATCTCGCGGATCCCTTGGCGGCCCGGGGTCCGTGAATTGACACGTGTCTGGTGGAATCCATTGTTCTCCAGCCACGCATTGATCGTCGTGCCGGTGCCGGCCAGCTGCTGGAGCCAGAGAGACGCGGTGTTGTCGCTCAGCGCAATCATCAGCATGACGATTTCGGCCAGAGGAAGCTTCGTGCTGTCGCGGAAGGAACCGGTGACACCGTCGTCGTATTTCAACGAGTCGCGGTACACGAGTTCCTGGCCGTATGTGAGTTCCCCCTTGTTGATCTTATCGAAGACGCCGCAGAGTATGGGCACTTTTATCATGCTTGCGGTGGGGAACAGAGTGTCGGGCTGGCAGGCCGCCATTTGACCGGTTGTGAGGTTCCTGACGTACACCCCCACATCTCCTCTGAAGCCCTTCACAAGCGCCTCCACATTCTGCTGCAGTACACGATCGTCGTGCGGCCTGAGAGCGGAGCCGGAGGGGCTGCACGAACTGAGCAGAAGAAGACAACTGACGAGAAGAAGAGAGGGGAGGGGCTTCGCGGCCGTAACCATTGGGAGTTCCTTCCTATTCTTTGAGAATGACCTGCTCGCCGATTTCAAGAATCTTTACCCGATCCCGGAGTCCGCGTTCTGCTATGAGTTTCTCCAGAAGGTTCTTCGCATAGGCTGCGGTCGGTTCCAGTCCCTGGAAAAACGTATCGTGATGGATCGGAATCATCAGCTTTGCACCAACATCTTCGAAGACCTGGAGGGCCTCTTTGGGGTCGACGTGAACGCGGCTCATGAATTCGCGCGGCTCCACCGGGGCGATCGGCACGAGGGCGACATCAACGTGGAATCGGCGGCCGATCTCCTTGAACAGTTCGGGATCGAACCCGGTATCTCCAGCGAAGAACACGGTCGTTCCTTTGTATTCAATGACGTAGCCCGTCCACGTTGGGTCCTCATTCCAGCCCGCATCAAATCCGTACCGCCCCCCGAAATGCTTTTCAGCGACAGCCGTGATGCGAAGGCCGTCATCTTCAAAAACCTGCCACGGTTTTAGCGGGACGGTTTCCCTGAAGCCGAACTCGGGCGTATATGAAATTCCGCCCGAAGGGACAAAAAGTCTGGCAGTTTTCGGAAGCAGATCCAGGCTTGAGTAACTGAAATGATCCATGTGAATATGGGAGATCACAATCGCGTTGAGTCGCGGGATGGACTTGGAATCGATACCCGGATCGATGGAACGCTTGGCGAGGAGACCGATGGTGTTGGTGAACACCGGATCGGTGATGATGACCTTGTCGTGGATTTGTATCAGGACGGTGGCGTGTCCCACCCAGAGAACCGAAAGGCCCACGCTGTTGCGAACGGGCGACACGATCTTATGCGCAACTGGTTGAGTCGGTTCGCTGAGTTGATCGATCGCGCGTGAAGTGAATCGAGCGACAAGAGGATTGCAGCCGTAGCACGCGAACAGGACAAGGACTGCAGCAACTACTGGACAATATGTTCTTGATCTTGTTGTCCGACAGTTGAACTGTCGGACATGGGCCCTCTTCGACAGCACGCCTGCCCAAAGAGAAATGGTTCGGCGGGCAGGTTCAACTGTCGAAGAACAACGGGACCTGATGATACGAGATCTACACTGATGTCGATCGGCGGGAATCTCGTGCTTCTTCTGTGTCATCCGTGTGCTCGTCAAGGCGCCTTCAGAAGAAACGAAATTCAATCGTGCCCATCCAGATCGCTGGATCTGCACTGTGCTTGAAGTTGAGCTCGACGAAGCCAAAGAGAGTGGAAACACCAACGACTTTGAACCAAGGAGAGGAGCCAGCGAATGCGTACTTTGCGACGCCCACAGTGAGACCCAGATACTCGCCGCGTTCAATGAGCGGTACGTGACCAATGAGCTGGACGGAGCTGCCGAAGTACGATGAGCCGGTCTTTCGCGTCGATACCTGCCCGGTGATCTTCAGCTCGATGGAACCCGTAAACCGCGCCGGGGGTACGACTCTGAACGAATGCCAGGGCGAGACCAGTTTCGTCATGCCAAAGGAATACAAGACCGGCGTCGCTTCCCACTCAAAGGCGAACGGAATATCACCGGGGTGAGAGACAACCATCATGCTTGGAACCGCCTGGAGCCCGAGCCAGGTATCAAATCCGCTGGGACGATCTCCCAATTGGGTTTGTGCCCGAAGGGGGATGGCGATCCCAAGACAGAGAACCAATGCTATCGCCAGACGGTTGAGTACATTTCGCATAATCCGAGCCATCTCCATTACTCTACTACTCCACTACTTCAGTACTTCCTACTCCAGTACTCTCTACCCACATACTTCCTTTTTCAACCCCCAACAGCCCCTGCGGGGTTCCATCGATGCGTGAGAAAACAGCAAGGGGCAGCTTGTCGGCCGCCCCCTGATCTGTCAGCAAAACACTAGTTGACGATCTTGCCGAAACGCATCTCCTTCGCAATCCTGTCCATCTTGTAGATCTTCTCCATTGCTTCCATCAGTCCGGAGGAGTGAACAGCAACAGTCCTGTTCTTCGTATCGTCGAAGATGAACCTGCCGGGGAGGCTCTCGATGTTTCCATCAAACACGAGGCCGACCACTTCGAGGTTTTTGTTGATCACAGGGCTGCCGGAGTTGCCGCCGATGATGTCGCTGGTGGCAACAAAATTAATCGGCGTGCTCATGTTGAAATCGGCAGGAGGATTTGCCCATCGGGCTGGCAGATTCCATGGATCCTTCTTGCCGAAGGAGTGGTACCGGTCATACATTCCGTAGAAGGTTGTATAAATTGGGGCGATTGTACCGTTGTAGTCGTATCCTTTGACAACACCGTCCGCGATGCGCAGCGAGAAGCTCGCATCGGGCGGGATGCTGGTGCCGTACACATCGTACATCGCCTTGCCCAGCAATTGCAGGAAAGGCTGCTGCTTCGCAACGACAGGGCGTGCCTGCGACTGGAGTTCAGAGGAGCGGGCAGTGGCATACTTCGCGAAGTCGAGAACAACGTCTGCGGTCTTTGTGATCTCATCCTGTTTGGCATTCGCCAATGCTTCGAACTTCTCCTTGGATCCAGTTATGGAACTGCTCATGAGCGCGACTGCGGCCTGTTCCGGCGTACGTCCTGCCATCAGCTTGTTGAATGCTTCATTCTTGTCGCCGAGCGACTTCTTCATGTACGTCAGCTGGTCTATCAGCATCATCTTCTCAACTTCTGCCGCATAATTTCTTGGCCACGAAGGTTTGCCGGCCGGTCGGCCGCGGAAATCCATCTGACCGGTTGCGTAATCGAGAAGACCGGCAGCGAGCGACAGCGTGGAAGACCAGTTCCGGACGTTCAGCGGCAACGCCTCGCCCTGGAGTGCCTGAAGCTGCTTTTCGTACGTCGCAATCTCTCCCCACGGATCGCCGTACTTCGCCTTCAGCTGTGCGTTGTTGACAACCGCGCCGCGGAAATTCTTCTCGAAATCGGCCTTTTTCGCCATTACAATAGGATCTCTGAGCGCTTCAAGTTCGCCTTTGGTTGTTTTCAGTGAGTTGGCGATCCCGAAGATCGTGTTGATGTTTTCATACTTCTTATCAGGGTTCTTTTCGACGTAGGCATTCAACGCGTTCAGGCGACTTGACCCCGCCGCAACATTGAATGGATACGAGAGATTTCGTGCTGTCTCGAGTTGGGCAACGGTATTGAGACGAGCTGTCCGACCAGGATTGCCGATGACAAATACCGGTTCATTCTCTGCCGCGCCGTTCTTGCTGAAGGGGAAGAAGTTGGGAGTCTTCAGCGGCTTGCCGTTTTCATACACGCGGAACAACGACAAATCATAGTCGTAGCGCGGATAGGTGAAGTTATCTGGATCGCCGCCGTAGAACGCGATCTCTTCTTCCGGTGCGAACACGAGGCGGACATCGGTATAACGTTTGAAGCCGTAGAGTGAATAGTGTCCACCATTGTAGAAGGGGTATACATTAAAGACCATCGAATCGCTCGTGGTCTGCTTGAACTTTGCAGCGTAGCGGGCGATGATCTGGGTCGTCTTGGCAGCGCGGTTCGCCGCCTTTGCGCTGTCAGTTGTTCCGCTGTCAAACGCTGCCTGCATCTCGGATGTCACGTCTTCGATTGTCACAAGCTGGTCGACATACGTCGGGGCTTTCCGCTCTTCTTCCAGAGTCTTTGCGTAAAATCCATCGGTAACAAACTTCTCACCTTCCTTGGCGACGGCAGCAAGAGGACCCCGCGCGCAGTGATGGTTGCTCATCACCAAACCGTCTTCGGAGATGAACGATGCGGTACAACCCGGAAGTCGCAACGTGCCCAGGCGTGCTTTGTCAAACCACGCTTTGTCAGGGGTGAAACCGTAAGTCTTCTTGAAATAGTCGACCGGCGGGAAATCGAACGTCCACATTTTGCCAGTGTCGAACTGTCCGGCTTTCACGCTCTCAAGCACTTGCTGACTCGTAACCTCCGGTCGTGTTCCCTGGTTGCTCGAACAGCCGGCGAAGAACACCAGCGAGACAAGCAGAACAATTGCGGAGGATCTTACTATTGCTCGCAACATAGATACACCTCGTGAAATGTTGTACAGTTGATTTGGATGACCAGAAAAGTGAATCAAGGTAAGAAGAACTCTCTGCTCACGCAACGAAAACACGCGGTCCATGCAAGAAGAGCGCCCTAGAAGCTCGGATGAAAACTCGTCATTTGCCACAAAGGCACTAAGTCACAAAGAAGAAGGACGCAGAAAAGTGAAGTTTTCATACACCTTGGTGTCTTTTGCGCCAGAGGCGCATGAGCCTTTGGCTCAGTGACTTGGTGGCGGCACTTTCCGCTCGGCTCTCTAGAAGAGCGCTGTTTGCGGATTTCCGAGAATTGACAATTCTTCAGGATGCAGGAGAAGAGTCAATTCGCAGGCAAAAGATTCCTGCCACAATTGCACCCGCGATGACGTATTCAAGTGTCCCGTACAGAAACCACTGCAATGCGAGCGAATATGGAATCTGCATGAGTGCGTAGTTTCCGTACGCTTTCGGAAGCGCAGCCATCAGCGCGACGTACAATCCGTAGCGGATTCCCTCTGCAATGCCTTTCCCCTCATATCCTTTCGAGAATATGAAGACGAAGAAAAACGAAAAGAACATTCCGGTCACGGGGAGCAGCCAGAGCTTCATTTCCGCGATCGGTCGCCAGATATGGGAATAGGAACCGTAGATTGGATCGAGAAGATAGAAATCGAGAAGACCTTCGATGATCTGTGTCGTCACGAAAACAGCCACGAACCCGATCCAGAGTCTCCTGCTCATGAATGTTCCTTTCTCGTCATACATGTTTTGGAAATTGTGCGAGGGCCAGCGGCACCATCACCCGACGCCGGGTCAAACAGCCGAAGCGTACTCCAAAGCTCCTCATCGGGCTCAATATATCAAAAAAGGAGCGAGAATACATTTATCGACCACCAGAGCCTTTCTGTGATGGCGCTCGTTGATTTTCAAGACCGAAATGAATAGTTTCTAAGTACACCGTCCAGAGCCCCCAGGGAGAAGTCCATGCTGAGCAAGAAAGACCCGCAACAAGAATCGGTCAAAGAGCGCGTTGCGCTCCATTTGCGTGCCGCAGATATCATGGCCAACGAATCACAGTTCAAGGATTCCATCGCCCAGATCGAAGCGGCGCTGCAGCTCGATCCGAGGAATTACTATGCCCGTTCTTTTCTGGATCGCGTGCGTGCCCGGATGGAGAAATCGCAGAAACATCAGGTCGAAGAGACGGAAGTGAAGGACCCCAAAACTTCCCGTGACGATCAGCGCATCGCGCAGATCAGCATGCTCCTGCGCGCGGCAGATCAGCTCATGGCCGCAAAGAAATTCAAACTTGCCCGGCAGCAGGTGGAAAAAGTGTTCGCCATCGATCCGCAAAACTACTACGCTAAAGGATACCAGGAACGCATCAGCCTCCTCGACCCCGATGAAGTGAAGAAGCCTGCCGCCGACAAGCCTGAACACTCTCCTCAGCGGGCCGTGATGCCGGAGCCGCCTGCGGATCAATCCAGGCCGGGTGAGCGCGCGAGCGTAGCGATGTATCGCGAGCTGTTGAAGGAAATGTGGTTTGACGGATCCGTGACGGAAGAAGAGGCGCGCGAGTTGAAAAAAGTGCGCGACCTATTCAGAATCTCAGATGACGAGCACCGGGATGTCGAAAAACAAATTCAGATCGATGCATATGTGGAGTCTCTCCGCATTGCCTGGAAGGATGGGGTCATCTCGCAGAACGAGAACGAAGTTCTGCAGCTCATGCGGCGGAAGTTCAACATCACAATGGAAGAACACATGTGCGCGGAGGCGAAGATTCTGTGGGCCAAAAACACGCCGAACGCGAAATCAACGATCCTTCTTGCAGACGATGAAGAAACGCTGCTCCTTTCGCTTGCCGCGAACCTTCGAAAGCATGGCTATGACGTCGTAACCGCGGAGAGCGTGGAAAAGGCGCTCGAGATACTTCAGAAAACCATCCCGGCCATCGTCGTCTCCGACCTGCTGTTTGGTGAAGGTCAACAGACGGGCCTGGAGTTCTATCAGCATGTGCGCGAGGATGAACGACTGAACGACACGCCGTTTCTTCTGATGAGCGGTATCAGCGATGAGTTTGTGGTGCGCGCGGGGATGCGCCTGGGTGTGGACAACTTCATCGAAAAGCCCTTTGATCTGGAACTGCTTCTTGCCACGATCGAAGGCAAACTGAAATAATGCCGTTAGGCGAAATGAGACTTCGCGTTACCACCGCTGCAGGATCTGTCTCATCGCCGCCAGCGCCCGTGCGCGGTGGCTGATCTGGTTCTTCTCTTCGCTTGTGAGCTCTGCGTACGTACGCGAAAACCCATCGGGCATGAAAATTGGATCGTAACCGAAACCGTTCGTGCCACGCGGCAATTCCGCAAGTCTGCCAGGACAAATTCCTTCCGTTACTTCTGCACCGTTCTCGTCCAGCAGGGTGAGCACCGCACGAAACTGCGCCTTCCGCCGCCGGGGCGAGACGCCCCGCATCTGTCCCAGGAGTTTCTTGTTGTTCTGCTCGTCCGTCGCGTTCAAGCCGGCATAACGTGCCGAGATAACTCCCGGCCTGCCATTCAGATAGAATACCTCGAGGCCGGAATCGTCGGCGAGTGCTGGGAGTTTTGTGAACTGATACACCGTGCGCGCTTTCTGCAGCGAGTTGGCCTGAAATGTCTCTCCGTCTTCCCGCAGTTCGGGAACGTTGGGAACATCGTTGAGTGTCAGAATCTCCAGCGGGAAATCGCGAAGAATGGTCTTTATTTCAAGAATCTTGTGTGAGTTCCGTGTGGCGAGGACAATCTTGTTCATGCATTGCCTTGTTGTGATTTCCGGGGAAGCACTTTGTAGTAGATGTTGATCAACGAGCCGAACGTTGTGAGACAGTTCAACATGGAAAAGACCAGGTTGCCCAGGCTCAATGCATACACAGCCAAACTGAAACTCCCCAGCGCGGTAAGAAGCAGAAATGCAAGGTTCACAGGGCATCTGCCCTGTTTGATCGTCTCAATCGACTGAGGGATCCAACACACCACGAGTGCCGTCAATCCGAGATATCCAATCCACTGCATCGTGTGCTCCGTCAGTAAGAGATCTTGTCAGATTTGGTCGTCCATTCACGAAAGGCAATGAGCGCTTCATCCCGAAGAACCTGAATCATCGGAATTCTGCGTTTCTCGTGGGGGAGGGTAAATTCATCATAGATGAAGCGGTCATCGAACCCGATGCCGGCCGCATCATGTCGTGTGTTTGCGAAATACACGGCCCGCGGGCGCGCCCAGTAGATTGCACCGAGACACATCGGGCACGGCTCGCACGTCGTATAGAAATCGCATCCGGCAAGTTGAAACGTGCCGAGGTGCCTGCACGCTTCCCGGATGGCGACGATCTCCGCGTGCGCTGTCGGGTCATTGGTCGAAGTGACGAGATTCGTGCCGCGCGCAATAATCGCATCACCCTGGACAATAAGAGCAGCGAAGGGACCGCCTTTGCCGTCTCTGGCGTTTCCCCTCGAAAACTCAATTGCCTCTCTCATGAACCGCAGCTGCTCTTCTTGTATCATATCAATGCCGCTTCCAAGAAATCGTATCGTCTATTGTCATCGAGATCGCTATTGGAAGCTGGCACTAGCGCCTTTTTGAATACAAGATCCCGAGATAGAAGTGGCGCTAGCTGATCAATTGCTGGATCGCTTCGTTGACGGTATGAACTCCGACGATCTCAATACCCTCTTGTCCCTTCAAGCCCTTGAGATTGTTATGGGGTACGATGATCCGTTTGAATCCGAGTTTGGATGCTTCCTGCACACGTTTCTCAACGTGTCCGACGGTTCTGATTTCTCCCCCCAGTCCAATCTCGCCGACGGCGACGGTGGAGGAGTCGACCGGAATATCACGCAAACTGGATGTGATGGAAGTCGCAATGCCGAGGTCGACTGCGGGCTCATCGATTTTCACACCTCCGGCGATATTCACAAACACATCCTGGCTGCCCAAGTGGAGGCCGACGCGTTTCTCCAGGACCGCCAACAAGAGGGAGAGCCGGCGGTAATCGAATCCCGTGGTGTTGCGTTGAGGCATACCGTAACTCGTGGGCGTGACAAGCGCCTGCACCTCGATGAGGATCGGTCTCGATCCTTCGATGCTGGAAACCACTGTCGATCCGGATGTTCCGTACCGGCGCTCGGAAAGAAATGCCTCCGAGGGATTTTTGACTTCCCGCAGGCCATTCTCGTGCATCTCGAAAATTCCGATCTCGTTCGTCGAGCCGTACCGGTTCTTCAACGCGCGGAGAATCCTGTATGCGTAGTGTGCTTCGCCTTCAAACTGCAGGACGGTGTCCACCATGTGCTCGATGACTCTCGGACCGGCAATGACCCCTTCCTTTGTCACATGACCGATCACGAAAATCGGAATGCCGCGTGTCTTTGCCAGCCGCAGCAGCAACGCGGTCGATTCGCGTACCTGGCTTACGCTTCCCGGCGCGCTCTCCAGCCCGGGGCGGTACATCGTCTGAATCGAATCAACGATGATCAGGTCGGGCGTGCCCCGCTCGATGACATTGAGAATGAGGTCGAGATTCGTTTCCGCCAGGAGCAGGATGCCGCTCTTGTCGCTTGCATCGAGTCGTTCGGCCCGAAGCTTGATCTGCCGCACAGACTCTTCGCCGCTAATATAGAGAATAACCTGATCCTTGAGCTTCAGGGCCACCTGCATCATGAGCGTGGATTTTCCGATGCCCGGATCGCCTCCGAGCAGTATCAGTGAACCGGGAACAAGTCCGCCGCCGAGCACGCGGTCGAATTCCTCGATATTCGTCTTGACGCGCGGAACGTCTTCGCTCTCAAGCTGGTCCATCGGAATCGGATCGAGATTCGAGGCGGCCCCTGCCGGTTTTCTCGAGAGCTTCAACGGAGATGGCGCTTCTTCGACGAAGGTGTTCCACTCATTGCAATTCGGGCACTTTCCTACCCAACGGGGGGAGACATACCCGCAAGACTGGCACACGTATTTTGTCTGGATCTTGGACACGGGGAGTTGTTTTGCCTTAGAGTATCATCGTGAATACCGGATCAAATACCTCGGAATTCGGTGTTCGTCAATCGATATTCGATATTCACTCGAATGAACTTCTCTTCTTCTGGAAGTTCAGGTGAATGTCCAATATCGAACTCCCAATTTCGAATCTCGAAGTATGGGATGATAACTCAGTCAATATACAGACGCGCGCACTGAGATTCAACACGCCGTCAGCGGACACGACGTGTGCGTTGCTTTGTGTCGGGACTTTTGATACTTTCAATTCGTCAATCGATTCTTCGATAACTCCTCCAATTCTCGAAAGACAATTCCCATGAAACAATCACTCTTGCTGCTGGGCACCGGAGCCATACTCGTCATGCTCTGTGCCTGTTCCCGTCAGGACGATCTCTCGCTCTCGCGTGTCACCGCTGCGCGTTTGAAAGAGCGAACCGCCGTCCTTGCGCATGATTCCATGGAAGGGCGCGCTCCCGGTACGCGCGGGGAAGAACGAGCGCTCACGTATATTATCGCCCAATACAAGGCCCTCGGCCTCGAACCGGCAGGCGAGAATGGAACATATCTGCAGCGTGTTCCGGTCATCGGCGTGCATATTGATCCGTCTGCGACGATGGAGATCGGTGCCGGGAACAAGACCGCGCGGCTGAAGTTTCCGGAGGAATTTGTCGCGACGACAGGTGTCTATGAGCCCGCAATTGCCATCAAGGGGGCTGACCTCGTCTTCGTCGGATACGGGATCGTTGCTCCGGAATTTGGCTGGGATGACTACAAAGGAGTCGATGTCACAGGAAAAACACTCCTCATTATAAACGATGATCCCAACACCGGGGACTCGACGTTCTTTGCCGGGAAAGGACGGACGTATTACGGAAGATGGACTTACAAATACGAGATCGCCGCGCGCAAAGGGGCCATTGGAGCCATCATTATTCACACAACCAGTTCCGCCGGGTATCCATTCCAGGTTGTCAAGACATCACGCTCGAGAGAGAATTTTGATCTGGACCTCCCGGAGAAATCACGGGATATCAAGCTGAAGGGCTGGACCACCGAGGAAGCCACGAGGCGGTACCTCGCGCTGACCGGTTTCGACCTCGACACACTGGTTGCGTCCGCCCAGAAGAAGACGTTCAAGCCCATTGCGCTCGGTTTGAAAGTATCGGGAAGAATGAACTACGCCATACGCAGATTGGAAACGCGCAACGTCATCGGCATTCTGCGGGGAGGCGATCAGAAGCTGAGCCAGGAATATGTCGTGGTCTCGTCGCATCACGACCACCTGGGCATCGGTGCGCCCGTAGAGGGAGACTCCATCTATAATGGAGCCCTGGATAACGCGTCCGGCGTCTCCATGATTCTCGCGATTGCCGAAGAGTTTGCTGCGATGAAAGAAAAACCGAAGCGATCGATGCTCTTTGCGGCGGTTGCGGCCGAGGAAAAGAATTTGTTGGGGTCTCAGTATTTCGCTGAGCATCCCACGGTACCGGCAGCATCGATGATTGCGAATGTCAACATTGACGGCATCAACATCTGGGGGAGAACCAGCGATGTTATCTGTCTGGGAGCAGAGCGCTCTTCGCTCGGGGCGGACGTCGAGGCGATCGCCGCGGTGATGAAGCTCGTCGTCAGGCCGGATGCATTTCCGGAGCAGGGAAGTTTCTATCGATCTGATCATTTCTCATTTGCGAAGGTCGGGATTCCTTCGCTTTCACTCCGCTCGTGCGCAGAATATGCTGGCAAGCCGGCGGCGTATGGGAAGCAAGTCTCCGATGAGTTCAACCTGAAACACTATCACCAGCCAAGCGACGAGTTGCGCGATGACTGGAACTATGACGGTGCTCTGCAGCAGGCGGAATTCGCCCTGCGGCTGATCCGACGCCTTGCCAACGCAGGCGCTCTGCCAGTCTGGAACAAGGGAGATGAATTCGAAGCGGCAGGGCTCAGGATGCGGAGTCGAAAATAAAAATTGAGGAGAGGCAAAGAACAAAGGGCATCGCCCGAAGAACAGATAGAGACAGGCCAATAAAAAAACCCCCGTACGTTGCCGGGGGTTTCTTATGTATCAGATCTACACTGGACAGATTACAGGCGTCCCCAGCGTTCTTTTGCCTTCTTCACGTTGTCGTTTGTGGGGAAGTCCTTCACTACTTTTTCGTATGATTCTTTTGCTTTCGCTTTGTCTCCGAGCATTTCATGGGCGCGGCCGAGCATATAGTACGCGTCCCCCTTCTTCTCGGAGGTCTTGTACTGGAAGACCATCTCGAGATGCTTCACCGCTTCTTTGTAATCTTTCTTGCCGAAGTATGATTCACCGATCCAGTAATGGCAGTTGTCGGCGAGATCTTCGGGAGTTCCGCCGTCGAGCAGCGCCTGGAACATCTGGATCGCTTCATCGTACTTCTTCTCTCCAAAGGCCTTCTGTGCACCTTCGTACGTTGCCGCCGGGGCCGGAGGAGGTGGAGGTGGCTTTGCCGCTGCCGCTGCCCTATCGAGTTCCGCCTTCAGTTTCGCTTCAACGTCGCTGAGTCTGGCATTGAGGGAATTGTTGTCCTGCTCAAACTTCACAAGCTTCTGCTTGAGAGTCACATTGACCGTCTCGAGCGAATCAATCTTCTTGTGCTCGGGGGTCGGCCCCGGGGGAACTTTGACCGCTTGCTCGCTTGAGCATCCGCCCCAAACCAAGAGCGAGATCATCAGCGCGGGAAGGGAGAGGCGAAACGCAATCTCCTTTGTTCGTGCAAAACTCATAAGGCCTCCGGGCTATGGCAATGGCGACTGTTGATTATAACCAGTTGAAATGTATCAAAGACACAAGTCAAAATCAAGCTTCCACAGGGCAATTCATTCATAGATTCATTTAAAGGGATAGATGAAAGGGAGTGGACTTTCTGTCGATATTAGCTCGTGCCGGAAGTTGCCGTGGCACTATGAGAGTTTATGCTTGGAATCGCTGAGAAATCCCGCCATGGAGGAGGCGATAGACTGCACGATACTGTCAGGAACACCGTCGGTATGGATGGATTTCAATCGCATGTCACACATCTCGTTGACGTAGTCGACGACGATGAATGTATGTCCTTGTGTCAGGGCGATTTCGGTGGAAAAGAAGTCGAGGCCGCAGATTCTACTGATCGTCTCTGTGATCGACCGGAGAGGCTGCAGGTTGAACGCTTCTTCCTCTGCGGGTCTTAGCTCTTCATAGATATGTGTCAGGTCGTCCCACCAGCACGGGATTATCAGGCCGAACGCGAAGAAAACACGGAACCAGGCGCGCCGCTCGGCCAGGTTCGCCGGATCGACCTTTTCCTGCAGGAGGTACTTGTCATTCTTGTGGTGCTGACGGGTCTCGATGATGTCTTTCAGAGACTCGGCGCCGAGAACGACTCCGACTCCTCCACCGGTTGTATTTGCCGGTTTGATGATGAAAGGGCGGCCAAGCTGCGCAAGTTCAGTGAGCGAGAGCTCCACCTCCCGCTTGTGGTTGTAAGGAGAAATGATGATGGTGAACGGAACGTGAATACCATGCGTCAGGAATTCGAGATGCATCGTCGCCTTGTCGGACGCGCGACGCAGCAAATCATACGGATTGATAATACGAATTGGCGATCGGCGGCCCGATCCGGCCTGCCTGCGTGCGATGAGCTGAGCCAGAGGCAGGAACCGTTCATCCTCATCGGATGCACGGTCCAGTATGAAGCGAAAATGCATGGTGTCGTTTTTCAACGACTCAGTCGTTTCAGGAAGGCACTGATGGTCGATCAGGAAGACGCTCATCCCCAGTTCCTGAACCGCAGAGGAGACCAGTCGGAGAAACTCCTGATCGAACGTCCAGTTCCAGATCAGACCAAGGTCATATTCTTTCGCTGATGATTCCATGCACACGAAAGATACCCTCTTTCGCATCTCTCCGCAAGCGCTGCGGGATCTCCGGGCGGCGATCCCCGGTATGTTGGCCCAATCCTTGTAATTCAGAGCCATAATCGATATATTTTTCTCAATGCATATGAAACGTACCCTTATTGCTCTTTTCGCATTCGTCGCAATTTCAGCCGCCGGCTGCAGTTTCTCCAGGGATACAGCGCGGGAACAGCGCGCAGTACAGGCAACCCGGAAGATCAACGAGCAGCTCAAGGAAGCCAGGCACGAACAGGCGTTGAGTCGTGTCATCAAAGCGTCGGTGTATGAAGTCACGGGCGATTTCGCAAACGCGGTGCTGGAATACCAGGAAGCCCTTCAGCAGGAGGCAACAGCTGCAATCCACTTTGCAATCTCCAAAGATTACTCTCTCCTCGGAAAGCACGCACTGGCGGCGAAGCACGCCAAAGAGGCCGTCGGTCTCGATTCGTCCAGGATCCTGTATCGCCAGAATCTAGCTTCCATCTACATGAATGCGTACCAGCCCGAGTTGGCGGTCCCGGAATTCGAACGCATCGTACAGATTGATTCGAACAACACAGAAGCATGGTTCAATCTCGCACGTCTCTATCAAACGTCCCGCCCTCTGAGGGCAATCGAAATTTATGAGCGCATTCTCGACCGTGAGGGGGATGATTGGGAGATACTGCTCCAAACGGCGGAAATGTACAATGTCCTTGGGCGCTTTGAGCAGGCCGCGGCGAAGTACAGGAGAATGGTCGAGCTTGATCCAAGCAACAAGGTGTTGCAGCGTCAGCTCGCCGAAACGTATGCACGCGGGGGGAAGATCCAGGAAGCCACAAAGATCCTTGAGAGCATTCTCGAGAACGACAGGAACAATGCCGAAGCAATGGCAGCCCTCGCGGATATCTATCTTGATCAGCGCAACTTCGATGAAGCTCTCGTGCTCTATAAGAAACTGATGGCATTGGAGCACACCAATCCCGAGGTGAGGCTCAGAGTAGCCGTGGCCTATGTGGGGCAGGCGCAGCGTGATTCAACCTTCATCGAAAAGGCCAAACCGATATTCGAGCAGTTAAAGAAAGAGATCCCGAACGACTGGCGCTCCTACTATTATCTGGGAATGATCGCCAATCAGGAGAAGCAGGACTCTCTCGCCACTCAGTACTTCGAACGCGTCACGCGGCTCGCGGAATGGAACGGCGATGCATGGTGGTATATCGGTACTTCGTACTTTGAAAAAGGGGAATACCAGAAACTTGTCGACGAGATGCAGCGGGCAAAACGAGCGCTCCCGAAAGATTCACGCATTTATTTTCTTGAAGGATTGGGCTACAGCCGGTTGGACAGGACTGACGAAGCGGTCAAAGCCCTCAAGCATTCGCTGGACCTCAAGCCGGACGATATCAATGCTCTCAGTACGCTGGCGCTGACGCTCGATGGACTCCATCGCAACTCAGAATCCGACTCGTTGTACGAACGCGCGTTGCGGGTTGATCCGCAGTCTCACTTGATCCTCAACAATTATGGTTACAGTCTGGCCGAACGCGGGTTACAGCTCGATCGTGCACTGCGGATGTCCCTGCAGGCGGTCGCGGCTGATTCCGGAAACCCGTCGTATCTGGACACCGCCGGTTGGGTGTACTTCAGGCTTTCGAAGTACGATGATGCCCGCAAGTACATCGAAAAGGCGATTGCAGCCGGTGGCGCGAGCGCGACAGTCTACGAACATATGGGGGACATCCAGTTCAAGCTCGGTCAGAAGGAAAAAGCAGACGAGTTCTGGAAGCAAGCGCTGAACATGAACGTCAACAACCAGTCGCTCAAAGACAAGATCGCCCGAGGTTCAATCTGATGAAGCAGCTCTCCGCGATTCTGGTGGTGTGGATTATCATCGTGCTCAGCGGATGCGCGTCAATTCCGACGGCAAACCTTGCCGGTAAGGCGATCTCGCCCGACGTTGTGCAGCGCACGGTGAAAGTGAACCGGGAGCGGGTGCAATCGTTGAACGGGTCGGGGACTATCACCGTGGAGTCCATGGAGGTGGCCGGGTCCGGTTCGTTTGAGCTCATGCTTCGCAAGCCCGACTCTATCCTGGTGAAGATCGCAGGTCCCTTCGGGATTCACGTCGGTTCTGCGCTTGTGACAAGAAGCGGGTTCACGTTCTATAATAGTCTTGAAAACCAGCTGATCACTGGGTCGGTCAATGCAGTCAACCTGAACCGTATCTTCCGGGTCAATCTGACGTTCGACGAGCTCCTGAGTCTCTTCACGGGGGGGAGTTTCTTCCCGGGGGACGACAACAAGCCGGACAGCCTTGTGATCGAAGAGAACCAGCTTGTGATGACGTATGGAAATCCCGCAGGCACTCGCCGCTACTGGATCGACCCCGCCACACTCTTAATAGCGAAGATTCAGCACACCGACGTCAAAGGAAAGCTGGTGGTGGAGGAACGGTTTGAGAAATTCAGGGACGTAGGAGGTACGTCGCTCCCGCGGCAGATTCGCATCACTCAACACCAGGCACATCGTGTCGTCGCAGTGGCGTTCTCCTCGCTCGCCATCGACGCGGACAGTAGCCCGCTGGTGCTCGACATTCCCACGAACGCAGAACGTGTGCGCTGGCAATGATTGCATTCGCCCGGTCACTCGCCGCCATACTTCTCCTTGTCGCACTGAGCTTCCTCGTGTGCGAGCCGGCCATGGGCCAATCCGGTTCGAAGCAACCCTCCCGCAAGTCAAAGTCAACGCAGAAAGCACGCACCGAAAAGGACAAACGTCCGGCAAGCGTCAGCGATATGCAGAAGGAGCAGGCCCGCCTGAGGGCGGAGGCAGCTGCGGCGGAGAAGGAATTCAACAAGAAAGTTGACCAGGAGAAATCGACGCTTGCGAACATCAACAAGCTGGAACAGCAGATCAACAGCAAGCGCAAATCCATCAGAAGGCTGCAGGAGCAGGAGGAGCAGCTGACGGGGGAGATCCGAAGCGCGAGCTCATCGATCGGAAATATGGAACAGCAGCTTGAGTCGCTCAAGGGACAGTACGCACGGTATGTTCAATCGGTGTACAAACATGGCAGGGTGTACGATCTCGAACTGCTCTTCTCCTCGAATTCGGTCAATCAACTTTCCATCCGGATTGAGTATTTGAAGCGGTTCTCGGAACAACGGGCAAAAGATCTGCGGAATGTTGTGACCAAGAAGAACGACCTCGAACACCAGAATCAGCGTTTGGAAGCCAGCCTCAAGGAACAGCACAGGTTGCTTGCGAGGAGAACCGACGAAGAGTCTTCATTGAAGGGAGACGTTTCGAGACGCCAGAAGATGCTCGCGTCGATCCGCAAGGACAAGACTTTCTACAGAGAACAGGCGGACGAGAAGAGGGCGGCGGCAGACAAGCTCAAGAACATCATCACAGACCTGATCAACAAGGAAACCGAGCGGAAGGAACGCGAGGCTGCTGCGGAGCGTGAACGATCGAAGGCCGGAAGTACGCTCCGACCCACACCCGTGCCAGATGCCGGGATCCCGGGGACGTTCGCTGCTCAGCATGGAAGACTCCGGTGGCCGGTTTCTCTCGGATCGATCGCTGCCAGGTTCGGCAACCAGGTGCATCCGGTGCTCAAGACGGTGCGCGAGAACACCGGCATCGATATCAGCGTGAGGCCTGGTTCCGAAGTGAGAGCGGTTGCAGACGGCAGGGTCTCGATCGTGACATTCATCCCCGGCCTGGGGAACATCGTCATTCTGACTCACAGTGACGGATACCGGACCATCTATGCTGATCTGTCCGAAGTAAACGTTGCGGAGAACCAGAAGATCGCGGCGGGCGAGACAATTGCGAAGAGCGGCTCTTCAGTGGACGGCGATATCCTTCATTTCGAAATCTGGAAAGACCGCGAAAAGCAAAACCCTGAACTTTGGCTTGCGAAACAGCGATAACCTCGTTCCTTCCGCAGGTTTTCGTGTATCACCATCACAATCGGAAGGATCCCCGAACTCATAACGAATGACCCAACCCATAGCAGGAAGCGGTCGCGGTCTTCTCCGCCCCCTCCAACTGACAGCGGTCGTCTTCTTCACGGTTTCAGGCGGCCCGTACGGGCTCGAACCTGTTCTCCAGTACGTCGGAGGAGGGTTCGCGCTGGCGCTCATTCTTATCACTCCGCTTCTCTGGGTTCTCCCTTCCATTCTCATGGTTCTTGAACTGAACGGCATGATGCCGCTCAACGGGGGTTACTACCAGTGGGTGAAATCAGGCCTCGGCATGAAATGGGGATTCTATGAAGGGTGGTGGTCGTGGCTCTTCACCTTCACGGATCTTGCGATCTATCCCGTCCTGTTTGTCCAGTACCTGAGCTTCTTCTATCCGGAAGCGGGTGTATACAAAATTCCCATCTGTCTTGCCATCATCTGGGTTGCTGCTGTGTTGAATCTCCTCGGAATCATTCCCGTCGGGCGAAGCTCCGTCCTCCTCGGCCTTTGCGTTCTTGTCCCCTTCGGAATACTTTTTGGTGTGGCTGTAACGAAAGGGTTCTCTTTTTCCCTGTCGGGAGTGAACTTTCAAACGCACGGGATGGGATTCACCGTCTTCGGTATGGGTCTGTATACCGTGATGTGGAATTTTCTCGGATGGGACAATTCATCCTCCTTTGTTGAAGAAGTACATCGTCCCGCGAGATCGTACCTCATCTCTATTGTCGTCGCGTTCTTCCTTATCGTCGGATTCTATTTCCTTTCCATCTGGACCGGGACAGCCGCAGGGATGGACGCGGAAGTGCTGACCGCCCAGGGTTTTCCATCGCTTGGCCTGCACATAGGAGGGTGGTGGCTCGGCGCCATACTTTCGTTCGGGGGTATTGCGAGCGCGCTGGGCCTTTTTCTTTCCATCCTGCTCGCCATTTCCCGTGTGCCGAAAGCCATGGCAGACGATGGATTGCTCCCAGCGTCGCTCAGCAAAGTACATCCAAAGCACAATGTTCCGCATGTATCTATCGTCGTCTGTGCGCTCGTCGTGAGCGGCATGGTATTCTGGGAGTTTGGCGATCTTCTCATCATCGATGTGACGTTGTACGGCGCAGCGCTCTTCCTCGAATTTGTCGCCCTTATTGTTCTCCGCATCCGCAACCCGGAGCAGCCGAGACCGTTCAAAATCCCCCTCAACGTCGCAGGACTCATCGCGATGACAGCGTTGCCGACGGTCTGTCTCGTCACCGCACTGACCGCGGCGTTGTCGGAGCAGACTACCTATACCAATGCCACACTCTTCGCTGTCGCCGCGGTTCTGACCGCGCCCATTGCCTGGAAGATCACCAGCATGAGAATCGCCCGGCAATCGTAAGAGATGCAGCGTCGCATTCCCATTTGCTCCCTTCCTTGGCGGTGCCCCTTGCCGTTTAATCATTACTGACGTACTTTGACTTGCGCGTGCCGTGATCGGGATGTTTGCGCGGTTTCGATTGTTGTACGTCACCGTTTTGGATTCTCTGCAGCAGACGATGCACGCCAGCGCATCCAATCCCCCCGGTCATCCTCCGACAATCCTTGCATTCATGACGATGGCAATTTTGATTATACACGGACAGGTAGTGACACCACAAGGTGTCGTAGCGTCCGATGTGTTCATTGAGAATGAAGTTATCAGTGCCGTCGGTCAAGGGCTTGATCGGAAAGCAGAGCAAACGATCGACGCGACAGGGAAGTACGTCATCCCAGGCGGCATCGACGTCCATACTCACCTGGATGCACCTGTTGGGGGAACTGTTTCCAGCGACAATTTTGAGTCCGGCACGCGCGCTGCAGCATTTGGTGGAACAACCTCCATTATCGATTTTGCCACCCAATCGAAGGGGCACACTCTGCGCGAGGCCTATGCCACCTGGCGGGAGAAGGCATCGAAGGCTTCGATCGACTACGGTTTGCACATGATAGTGGTGGATGTGGAGGAAGGCCGGATCAATGAGATCGATGCACTCGTCGACGAAGGCGTGACGAGCTTCAAGCTCTTCACAGCATATCCGGGAGCGTTGATGGTGGATGACGCAACGATCCTGCAGGTGATGATCCGAGCCGGCAAACGAGGAGCACTCGTGGCAGTACACGCCGAAGACGAAAGTGCCATCGACCATCTTGTTCACAAGGCGCTTGCCGAAGGGCGAACGGCTCCGATTGAACATGCCCTGACGCGTCCCGCGAGCGCCGAGGCTGAGGCTGTCCGTCGCGTCCTTGCACTGGCCAGAAGCGCGGATCTCCCGGTCTACATCGTACACGTTTCATCCGCTCAAGCTCTGGAAGAAATCTCCCGTTCTCGAAAGAACGGCACCCGCGTGTTTGGAGAAACATGTCCGCAGTATCTCTTGTTGACCCAGCAAGACCTTTCCCGGCCAAATTTCGAAGGAGCGAAGTTTGTCCTGACACCCCCCTTGAGGTCTCCCGCCGATCAGGATGCACTTTGGAAAGGGCTGGGCGCCGGCGATATCCAGGTTGTTTCGACCGATCACTGTCCGTTCATGTTCAAAACCCAGAAGAGCGCGGGCTTGAACGACTTCACAAAAATCCCCAATGGTGGACCCGGGATTGAGAACCGGTTGCAGCTTCTCTATCATTATGGAGTGAACGAGGGAAGGCTCTCTTTGAAACAGTGGGTAGACCTGGTTTCTGTCAATCCAGCGAAGTTGTTTGGACTCTATCCGAAGAAAGGCGCGGTGGAAGTCGGAAGTGACGCAGACGTCGTGATCTGGAACCCGAACGCGGAACACATAATTTCCGCGTCGACCCACCATATGCAAGTTGACTATTCAATGTACGAGGGAATAACGGTGCGGGGAAACGCGGACACGGTCATTTCCCGCGGTGAGATTATCGTCGATCGGGATGTGTGGCTTGGCAAGGCTGGTCGGGGTAGGTATGTGAAGCGTTCTTGTTTCGCGGCTGCGTGGGGGGGCTGACTGAAGAGAACACACTTCAATAGTCATGATTCGATATTGGACATTAGATATTGTCCAGATCATGGGGCAGTGACAATTCCCAGCTCTCAATAATAAATGTCGATTGATTAATTTGATTTTCACATGACCAACTCGATCCAGTTCATTCTCGACGGCACGATCGTTGACATTGCCTTCGATTCTTCGCTGCAACTGAAACCGACAACCACGGTCCTCGAGTACTTGCGCTCGCTTCCCAAACACCGGGGAGTGAAAGAAGGATGCGCGGAAGGGGATTGCGGTGCGTGCACAGTTGTGCTCGGAGATCGGAACGCAGATGGGAGCATGAACTACAGAGCTGTCGATTCCTGCCTCCTTTTCCTCCCGATGCTCCATGGAAAACAGCTGATTACAGTAGAAAACTTGAAGAATCCTTCCGGGGATCTGCATCCTGTTCAGCAGGCCATGGTTGATTCACATGGCAGCCAATGCGGATTCTGCACCCCGGGCATCGTGATGACGCTGTTTGCCCTCTATAAAGAGGCGGGCCGACCATCCCGGGATGAGATTGCAGAGGCTCTCGCGGGCAACCTCTGCCGCTGCACCGGATATGAGCCGATTATAGAAGCGGCTATGTCCGCTTGTGATGCCAAGGGAAGTGATCATTTCAGCGACGATGAATCACGGATTGTTGGACTTCTGAACTCCATCCACCACAAGAGCATCTCAATCGTTGCACAGACACAGCGCTACGATCAACCTGTAACAGTGGATGTATGCCTGGAGCTGATCGAAAAGCATCCGAAAGCGACCTTGATCAGCGGAGCGACAGATGTGGCCCTCAAGGTGACAAAGAAATTTGAACTACTCCCGCATATCATCGATTGTTCAAGAGTCGAAGAACTCCGGGCAGTTGTCCGGGATGATCGCAGCCTGAGGATTGGCGCCGGCGTCCGGATCAATGACGTGATGATGCACGTGAAGAGCGATTTTCCGGCCTTTCATGAGATGCTCACGCTCTTCGCTGCGCGACAAATCCGGAACGTCGCCACACTTGGTGGCAATATCGGCACAGCTTCTCCGATCGGCGACGCGCTGCCGGCGTTGATCGCGTACGGTGCGTCGGTGATTCTTACAAGCCGCCGTGGAACACGAACTGTTGCAGCAGACGCATTCGTCAAGGGGTATCGGAAAACCGATCGTCAGCCTGACGAATTGATCGTGGCCATTGTGCTGCCGCGGCAGTCGTCGTCGTCGCTCATACGTTCATACAAAGTCTCGAAGCGGCGGGACCTCGACATTTCGACGGTCAGTGCCGGATTCAGGGTGGACCTGAATGAAAACGGAGTTGTCAACGATATTACATTGGCATTTGGCGGTATGTCGGAATGCACAAAGCGATCCATCTCGACGGAATCGTTCCTGAAGGGAAAACCATGGGACCGTGCGCATGTGGAAGAAGCGCGTCGCTTGATTGATGCAGATTTCAAACCGATTTCAGATGTTCGCGGGAGCGCCGAGTTTCGCCGCGCGGCCGCACGTAATCTCCTTCTGAAATTTTGGAGTGAAACAAACGGTTGAAAGATAAGTCCGAAATCCTAAATCCGAAAGTCTAAACAAATTCTAAGCACGAATGTGAAGAGCAAAGCCGGAGCCATCGTTTCGTGCTCAGGACTTCGAAATTGCTTCGTGCTTCGTGGTTCGTGTTTCGGATTTCAAACAGAGAATACTCCCGGGCTATTGAAAAGGGTCTTCCATGCATCAACAAATGCCGCATGAGAGCGCAGTGCTTCACGTAACCGGTGAGGCGCTGTACATCGATGACATACCCTCCAGCCCAAGCACTTTGACAGGGCGGGTGGTCTATAGCCCCCATGCGCATGCCCGTATCGTCTCATTCGATTTGACGAAGGCGAAACGTGCACCCGGTGTCGTTTCTGTGCTATCGGCCAATGACATTCCGGGACATAATGAGATGGGACCTGTTGTCAAGGACGAACCATGTCTTGCTCATGAGGAGGTGGCGTTTGTCGGGCAAGCGGTGTTCCTGATAGCGGCGATGACCGATGCAGAGTGCCGGGCTGCAGAACATCTCATCGAGATCAACTATGAACCCCTCGAACATGTTTTGAGCATTGACGAGGCCATGGTAGCAAACACGATCCTTGGTCCTGAGCGAAGCATGCAGCGGGGGGATGCGAAAGCCGCTCTTCGATCTGCTCCGCATGTGCTGCAGGGGGAACTGAGAACCGGCGCCGCAGAACACTGGTACCTTGAATCACAAGCTTCTCTCTGCGTGCCGGGCGAAGGGGATGAGATGTCCGTCTATTGCGGTTCGCAAAACCCGTCGGAAACGCAGACGCTGGTCGCTGAAGTCCTCGGTATTGAGAAAAAGGATGTGCTTGTCGAGGTCAGGCGCATTGGAGGGGCGTTTGGCGGCAAAGAAACGCAGGGAAACCACGTCGCCTGCTGGAGTGCGCTCCTCGCTCACGCAAGCCGTTGTCCCGTAAAGATACGACTCTCCCGTGATGATGACATGATCATGACAGGAAAGCGACACCGATTCCTGACACGTTATGAAGCTGGATTCGATGACGATGGTAGGCTGCTCGCCGTCAAGTTCGAACTCAACAGCGATGCCGGCGGCGCCACGGATTTGTCGTTTGCGATCATGGAACGGGCGATGTTCCACTGCGACAATGCATACTATGTACCGCATATGACTGTCGTGGCGCGGGTCTGGAAAACGAATCTCCCCTCGAATACGGCATTCCGCGGCTTCGGCGGTCCGCAAGGCATGGCCGCTATGGAGACGATCATCGACCGCGTTGCCAGATTCCTGCACAGAGATTCAGCAGAAATCCGGAAGACGAACTTCTACGGGCTGGAAGCAAACAACGTGACGCACTATGGCCAAACTGTGGAAAACAACAACCTGCACGTCATATACGATCAGCTGATGCACTCTTCGGAGTATGTCGCGCGTCGCAACGCAGTGGCAGAATTCAACGCGTCAAATGAGTTCTACAAAAAGGGGATTGCCTGCACCCCGGTGAAATTCGGTATTTCGTTCACCACGACCTTTCTGAACCAGGCGGGCGCTCTCGTCAACATCTACAATGATGGCACGGTCCTGGTCAACCACGGCGGCGTGGAAATGGGACAGGGGCTACACACGAAGATGCAGCAGATCGCAGCAGCAGAACTCGGCATCAAGATCGACCGTGTTCGGGTCAATGCGACCAATACATCCAAGGTACCGAACACATCCGCCACCGCAGCTTCCTCTGGGACAGACATGAACGGCGCTGCAGTGAAGAACGCGACCGACATCCTCAAGGCGCGCATCTCTGAAGGGGTCACCTCGTTCTTCAATGAGAAGCGCCCGGCGGTTCCCACGTCACCGGAGGATATACGGTTTGAACACGATACCATCTTCGACATCAAACACCCTGAACGACGGATCGGATTTGCTGAAGCGATGCCGCAGATGGTCTTCCGCCGCATCAGCCTCAGCTCGACAGGATATTTCCGAACACCGGGCATTGGATGGGACAAGGCCAAAGGGGTTGGGACACCGTTCCGGTACTATGCGTTCGGCATGGCGGTTTCTGAAGTTCTCGTGGATACGCTCACCGGCGCGGTGACGCTCCTGAGGACAGATATTTTACATGACGCCGGTGATTCCATCAATCCTGCAATTGACATCGGTCAGATCCAAGGAGGATATATCCAGGGAGTTGGCTGGTGCACCACCGAGGAAATCAAGTGGGATCATGAAGGAAACCTGATGACGCACTCGCCCGACACGTACAAGATTCCCACGGCAAGAGACATCCCTGTCGATTTTCGAGTCAGGCTTCTGGAGAACGCGGCTCATCCGAATTCTATCCATGGAAGCAAGACCGTCGCAGAGCCCCCGTTGATGCTTGGATTTGCTACCTGGTTGGCGATCAAGGATGCTGTCTCCGCTGTCGGCTCTCATGAAACGGAACCCGACTTCTCGCTCCCTGCGACCAATGAGGTCGTCCTTCTGTCCATAGAGAAACTAAGGGAGCCGGTGAAAGTGAAATCAAGCGCCGAGGTGAAAAAATGACACCAGCACCGGAATCGCTTGTTGCCGGCCTTCGTTGTCTTGTGTGCGGGACTTCGTTCCAGAACGGGAATCTCCATACGTGCTCGCATTGCGGCATTCAGGGTATTCTCGATGTGATGTACGACTATGACGCGGCGGGCACAACGCTGACACCGTCCGGTCTCTGCGATCGACCGTTCGATCATTGGAGATACCGTGAATTGCTGCCGGTGTCTCGGCGATCGCCGGTTCCGCATCTCCAGGTTGGCTGGACTCCGGTGTATGATGTTCCCCGCCTTGCCTCTGCCGTCGGAATCAGGAAGTTGTTTCTGAAAGATGATGGAAGAAATCCAACCAGCTCGTTCAAGGACCGTGCGAGTTCTGTCGGCCTTGTCAAAGCACAAGAATTTGGTTTCGATACCATCGCATGCGCTTCAACAGGAAACGCTGCGTCATCGCTGGCCGGCATGGCGGCAGCCACGGGATTTCGGAGCATTATCTTTGTGCCGCAGCGGGCGCCTGAACCGAAGGTAACACAGCTCCTTATTTTCGGGGCAACAGTTGTCCGCGTGCGCGGGACATACGAGAATGCCTTCGATTTGTGCCGGGAAGCGTGCCGGAAATTCGGGTGGTACGACAGGAACAGCGGCACGAATCCGTTTCTCGTGGAGGGAAAGAAGACAGCCGGATTGGAAATCGCCGAGCAATTCGGTTCAGTGATCCCGACGTGGGTTGTGGTTTCCGTTGGTGATGGTTGCACGATTGGAGGGATCGGCAAAGGGCTTGAGGAAATGCGGCGATTAGGGTTCATCGACCGCGTTCCGAAGCTTCTTGGCGTTCAAGCAAATGGAGCACGGGCCCTGCTTGATGCATTCCTCAGCGGCGGGGATCTCCAGCCGACTTCCACCGACACGATTGCAGACAGCATTGCTGTCGGCACACCGCGGAACTGGCGCCGGGCAATCCAGCAGGTCAAAGCATCGCACGGTGATATGATCGCCGTGTCTGACGACGAGATCCTCGAAGCGATGCGTCTCACTGCGCAACTCGGAGGGGTGTTTGGCGAACCTGCGGGCGTTGCAGGCGTCGCCGGATTGAAGAAAGCGATCGCTCAAGGCATCGTCCCGGCCGATGTGTCCGCGGTCGTTGTCATTACTGGCAATGGATTGAAGGATGTGCAATCGGCGAAGCGCGCCGCAGGCGAACCGCTTGAAATTGAACCCGATTTTCAGGTTCTTGAACAACATTTATCTGATCGTTCACTCATTTCGACGCACAGAACGTGAGCCTTTTACTGAAGAACACACGAGCTGTCACACTCGCTCCCTCTTCAATTGAAGAGTGCGACATTCGAATCGACGAAGGTACAATCGTTGAACGAGCCGCCCGATTGAAGCCGAAGCAGGAGGATGAGATCGTTGATCTGAAGGGCTGGATCGTGATGCCGGGCTTCGTGTGTTCCCACACCCACCTGTATTCAGCGCTTTCCCGGGGTATGCCTGCTCCGGCGTCGCCTCCAAGGAACTTCGTTGAGATCCTGAAAAAGGTTTGGTGGAAACTGGATGAAGCGCTCGATGAAGAGGCAATCTATTATAGTGCTCTCGCCGGCGCGATAGAGTCGGTCAAATTTGGCACCACGACATTGATTGACCACCAGGCCTCTCCGAATTTCATCAGCGGTTCGCTCGATCTCATCAAACACGCGATGTGTCAAGTGGGTGTACGGGGGGTCCTTTGCTATGAGACGACAGACCGAGGAGGAAAGAAACGGCGCGACGAGGGACTGGCGGAAAACGAGAGATTTCTTACTGAAAATGCCAGCAACGCGCACTTCCGGGGGACAATCGGAGCCCATGCATCTTTCACGCTCGGAGACGATTCGCTTGCCCGATTGGGTGAGCTGGCAGCGATGTATGATTGCGGCGTGCATGTCCACGTTGCCGAAGACAAAGCCGACGTCGTCGATTCATTGAAGAAGCACAGGACGGATATTATTGATCGACTGAAGAAATTCGGTGTGCTCAGGAAGAAATCAATTGTAGTGCACGGTGTTCATCTCACGAAGAGACAGCTTGCGGCGGTAGAGAAGGCGGGGGCGTGGATGGTTCACAATCCACGATCGAACATGAACAACGCTGTCGGTTATGCGCCCCTCGGCTGGTATGGCGCACGCGCCGCGCTGGGGACCGATGGATTTCCCGCAGACATGTTCGAGGAATCAAAGATCGGATACTTCCGCAACGCGGAGTCCGATCATCGGGCTGAATTTTCACGTCTTCCCGTGATGGTGCAGAATGGCCAGAAGCTCGCGGGCGAATTCTTCAACAGACCGTTTGGCACGCTGAAGAAAGGGAGCCCGGCTGATTTGGTTGTTCTCGAGTATGCGTCACCGACACCGCTCACTTCGCGGAATCTTCACGGTCACTTCCTGTTTGGGATGAACTCGACTATGATCCAGCATGTGATCGTAGGGGGCAAATGGATCGTGTGGAACAAACAATTGGTCGGTATCGATGAGGATGCCGTCATGCACAAAGCGGCACAGGTCGCGAAGAAACTCTGGAGTCGGATGCATGGCACGTAAACACAAGATTATCGGCAAATCTGAGCGCCGTGTTGATTCCTGGGGAAAAGTCACAGGAAGGGCGAAGTTCGCCGAGGACTATTCAGTGGGACACCAGTTGTGGGGGAAGGTGCTTCGATCGAAGTTCCCTCATGCCCTCGTGCGTTCCATCGATGTGTCCACAGCGGCCAAGCTCCCTGGCGTCGAAGCCGTCCTGACCGCGAAAGACATACCCGGCAGCAGAGTATTTGGGATAGTGCAGAAGAACCAGCAGATCCTGGTTGAGGATCGGGTCCGGTATCTCGGTGATGGGCTTGCTCTGGTAGCGGCGACATCCAAAGAAGCTGCCGAGCAGGCGCTGGCGCTCATCCGTGTTGAGTATGAGCCGCTACCCGTGGTCTCCGATCCCGAAGAAGCGATGAAACCGGAAGCTCCCGCACTGCACGGCGAGAAGAACGAGTTTGTTCATCACAAAGTCCGCAAAGGGGACATGACGAAGGGCTTCTCGCAAGCCGACTTCATGGTGGAGCGAAAGTTCACAACGCAATTCATCGAACATTCCTACATAGAACCCGAAGCGGTTCTTGCCGAGCTAGCGGAGCAGGGGGGCGTGAAGATCACGGGATCAGTGCAGAATCTGTTTTCCAGCAGGCGGTCGGTCGCGGACGCATTGAAAATCCCGCTCAACAAAGTTCAAATCGTGCAGTCAACCCTCGGCGGCTCGTTTGGCGGAAAAGATGAAGTGATGACATCGATGTGCTGCCGTGCAGCGCTGCTGGCGCTCAAGACAGGCAAACCAGTTAAGATGGTGAACTCGCGCGAAGAGTCCATGCTGGAAAGCTACAAACGGCATCCCTATGTGCTCTATTATAAGTGGGGGGCGAAAAAGGACGGTACTATTACCGCGATGGAGATTCGCTGCATCGCAGACGGAGGCGCGTATTCTTCAATGAGTCCGTTTGTCACGTGGCGGTCTGTAGTGCAGGCGACCGGACCGTATTACTGTGAGAACGTCAAAACAGACGTCTATGCGGTGTACACGAACAACAACTACACGGGCGCGATGCGCGGATTTGGATCGCCGCAGGTAAATTTCGCCATTGAGTCGATGATGGACGAACTCGCCAAAGAAGTAGGAGTGTCGCCTCTCGATATACGATTGAAAAACGGCTTTGAATCCGGTGCAGTAACTGCCACAGGGCAGAAACTCACGCACGAGGTAAGCCTCAAGGAAGTGCTCACAAAGGCGGCCGAAGGCATCGACTTCAGGAGAAAGTGGAAGGCGTATGGTGAGGCAGGTGAGGGGGATAAGAAACGCGGCGTGGGTCTTGCGTGCAGCTATCGTGGTGTTTCCCTTGGCGCCGAAGGAACCGATGCGGCCGAAACGATTGTCTCTGTTCAAACAGACGGCAGCGTGATTGTTTCGTCGGGTGTCACCGATATGGGCCAGGGGGCACAAACACAGATGTCGCAGATTGTTGCCGAGGTGCTGGGGATTTCGATGAGCCGGATTCAATTCCTGAATACCAACACCAGCCGCGTGGCCGATTCCGGACCCACCGTCGCATCCCGCGGAACGATCATGGGGGGATCAGCGGCGAAGAACGCGGCAGAGATAGTGAGGACGACCCTCCTCGCCGTAGGCGCGGAGATGACCGGTGTCGATGTGAATGCTCTCGACCTTGATGGTAATTACCTCGTCGATACAAGAAAAAGGGAGCGGTTGGCATCTTTCAGCGAGCTGACAGCAGAGTGTTTCAACAAAGGAAGACCGATGATCGGCCTCGGGTGGCACAAATCCCCGCCGACATTCTGGCACGAAGAAGAAGGGCAAGGCGAAGCATATTTCACATTCGTCTATGGAGCAAATGCCGCTGAAGTTGAAGTCGACACGGAAACCGGAAAGGTCAACGTCGTTGATTTTGTCTCGGTACACGACGTTGGCAAAGCTATCAATCGCGGCATGGTTGTCGGACAGATGTGCGGGGGCGTTGCCATGGGACTCGGGTATGGTTTGCTTGAAGAATTTGACTTCGAGGATGCCATCCCCAAGCAGCTGAACTTCGATGAGTACTTGATTCCGACGTCGATGGATGTGCCGAGAATCAAAACGATCATCGTGGAGAACGAAGATCCTATGGGGCCGTTTGGGGCGAAGTCCGTCGGCGAACCGACGAACGAGCTTGCCGCTCCGGCAATCGTCAATGCGATTGCGAATGCAACGGGCAAACGGATCTATGAAATTCCGGCGGACCTTGAACGTGTTTTGCTGGGCCATAAACTGACGCGGCAGGGGAAACGCGGGTCGGAGCAAAAACAATCTATCGACGCGATGATGGCTGATTCGTGTAAAATACGCGGGGGGAAGGCATGAGGCCGTTTGAGTATTATTCCCCGCGATCCGTTGCGGAGGCCTGCAACCTTCTGACGACGCTCGGCTCCGGCACAAAACTCCTCGCAGGCGGCACTGATCTGCTTATCGAGATGCGCAAAGCGGCCGAAGAGTTGGCCGGTTCCATCGTCGACATTTCCCGGATTCCCGCGCTGAAGGGGATTGAAGAGTCGGGTGATGCGATCATCATCAGGCCGTTAGCAACGCATTCAGAGATCCTGCGTTCTCCCGTTGTCGGCTCCTTTGCCCCGTTATTGAAGACGGCAGTATCCGGAATTGGGTCGCCGCAGATTCGCAATCGAGGAACAATCGGCGGCAATATCATGAATGGAGCGGCATGCGCCGATACTCTTCCGCCCCTCGTCGCATTGGGGGCGAGCGTAACACTGCAATCATCGACGGGCTCCCGCGAAGTGATGCTCTCGGAATTTTTCGCGAAACCGTACGTCACGATCGCCGAGAGCGGGGAAATTTTGGTTGAGGTTCGGTTTCCCAAGCTCCCTCCTGGCGCGCGAAGCTCGTTCGTCAAACTCGGACGCCGAAACGCTCTCTCGATTTCAAGACTGAGCGTTGCCGCGATTCTTGTCCGAGATCAGTCCGGCCTTATCACTGATGCGCGGATTGTACCGGGGGCCGCCCTGCCGAAGTGGCAGCGGGTTTCTGAAGCGGAGAGCCTGTTAATCGGTCAGAAACCGTCGCGGGACATTTTCGCCGAGGCAGGAAAGAAAGTCTCTGAAGTGATGATCTCGTTTTCCGGGAGGCGCTGGTCGACGGAATACAAAGAACCGGTGATCGCCGTCCTTGTCCGGCGCACACTGGAGGGTTGCCAATAGCGAAAAGCAACCGCAAAGGACGCGCATGCAGGGTGAAGGCGTCCTTTGCCCACGACGACATGAAGGATGGATTCATGAATTTGGTTCTGATCAACACGACAATCAATGGCAGGAAGTACGAGCTCGAAGTTCGCCCGAACCAGACACTCCTTGATTTCTTGAGGGACGAACTGGGCCTCACCGGCACAAAGCGGGGATGCGAAATCGGCGAGTGCGGCGCGTGCACCGTGCTGTTGAACGGACAGGCGGTGAATTCCTGCCTTGTTCTCGTTCCGCAGATCCGAGGCCAGGAAGTCCTTACCATAGAAGGGTTAGCTGACGGCGACAAACTGCATCCATTGCAGGAATCGTTTCTCGACCACGATGCGGTGCAGTGCGGTTTTTGTACCCCCGGTATGCTGATGAGTGCCAAAGATCTGATCGACCATTCCCCGACACCCAGCGAAGAGGAAGTGCGGATTGCGATTTCCGGTAACCTTTGCCGTTGCACCGGCTATCAGCAAATCGTTGATGCGATAAAAGAGGTGGAAGACGTAAAATGTAAGACGTAAAACGTTAGATGTAAGACGTTGTATTGTCCGGGAACCTTGAACCTTGAACTTGAAACCCGAAACTCAAAACTCAAAACCGAACTACCTCGATCATATGAATTCCCAACAAGCGAAGACTGAAGCAGAGCGTTGTCTGTATTGTTTTGACGCCCCCTGCATGACGGCCTGCCCGACTCACATCGACGTGCCGAAGTTCATTTCGATGATACGATCGGGCAATGTGATCGGAGCAGCCGAGGTCGTGAAAACTTCGAACGCATTAGCAAACACATGCGGCAAGATCTGTCCGGAAGAAGTATTCTGCCAGTCAGTGTGCACGCGAGGCAAAGAAGACACACCCATTCAGATTCGCGAGCTGCATTTCTTCGCAACCCAACGTGAACGTAGGCGAGGGTTTTCGATGCCGGAAATATTTCGGGAATCCGCCAGGAGCGTCGCTGTCGTCGGCGCCGGACCCGCCGGGCTCGGTTGTGCGTTCGAGTTGGCGAAAATGGGACATAGGGTCGATGTCTATGACTCGGGGAAACCCGGTGGAGTACCGCGTAACAGCATCCCTTCATTCCGGCTTGCCGCGAAGGAGCTTGACTCGGATACAGAATTCCTTTCGCAGTTCTTCACTGTGAAGAAACAAACAGTGGATGCGAGGGGGTTCGACCGGATTCGGAAGACGCACGAAGCGACTTTTCTTGCAGTTGGTCTCGGCGAAGATCGGATGATTGGAATTCCCGGTGAAAAACTGCAGGGAGTGTTTCCAGTGCTTTCGTTCCTCGAACGAGCCAAGACAAGGCCATCAGGGTTGAAGCTGGGAAAAAAGGTGGTGATCATCGGAGGCGGCAATGTTTCGCTCGACGCGGCAGCGACCGCCAAACGGCTGGGGGCTGACAGCGTGATCCTGATCTATCGCCGAAGCGAGAAAGAAATGCGTGTGTGGAAGGGAGAACTCGACGAAGCCAGAAAACAGGGGGTGGAAATTCGCTTTCTCGTCAATCCTGTTCGAATCACCGGGAAGAAACAGGTTGAAGGCATCACTTGCCGCCAGACAGCTCTTGGCAAGAGAAAAGACAAATCCGGCAGAGCAGTGCCTGTTGAAGTAAAGGGATCGGATTTCGTGCTGGACGCCAGCGCGGTCATCATCGCGATCGGCCAGACGATCGGGGCTGCGTGGCTCGGCGATCTCGATCGAAAAGGCAGTTACGTAAAAGTCGGCGGTAGTTTTGAAACATCGGTGCGGGGTGTGTTCGCCGGCGGTGATATGATTGCGGGAGAAGGAACGATCGTCCAATCGGTTGCGCATGGAAAGTATGCAGCCCACGCCATTCATCAATATCTGACAGCGAAGTGAGGGGAGAAGCATGGGATACCAACGCATGACAGAAATTGAGATCTATCCTTCACGGGATTTATCGTATGATTTTTTGGGAATACACCTCGAGAATCCGTTCATCCTGGCGGCGGCTCCCTCGACCGATGACCTTGATATGGTGCGTCGCGCATTCCGGATGGGATGGGCGGGGGCGATTCTGAAGACGACATCAATCGAGGGGACGCTGGTCGATTTGTGCTATCCCATGATGTCGAGCTTCGAACACGAAGGGAAAAAGCTGTTCGGCATGGGTAACATCGATCTCATCTCCGAACATCACATCGACAAGATTGAACACAATGTCCGGACGCTGAAAAGAGAGTTTCCCGACAAAATGGTCGCAGCCAGCATCATGGCCGGAAGAAAAGAAGACTGGCAGACTCTGGTTGCGCGGCTGGAAAAGGCGGGAGCGGATCTGATCGAATGCAGTTTCTCGTGTCCCCAGGGAAATATCGGTGAGGACCCGGGAAAGATGCTTGCACAGAGCCTGAGTGCGACCGAGCTGACCGCCCGATGGGTCAAAGAAGCAGCGTCGAGAATCCCGGTTTCCATCAAGATCACCCCCCATGTTACCGATATCGTGGAGGTGGCCAGGGCGGTGAAGCGAAGTGGGTGTGATGCACTGACGGCTTCAAACTCGATCCAGGCCCTCATGGGTATTGATATCCGCTCGTTCGCGCCAAATCCAAGTCTGGCCGGAAAATCAACGTACAGCGGTATGACGGGCCCGGCCATCAAGCCAATCACGCTGCGCACCATTGCCGAAATCGCGCGCAATGTGGACATTCCAATTCTCGGGACCGGCGGTGCATCGACGTGGAGCGATGCGGTCGAATTCATGGCAGTTGGGGCCGGTGTTGTCGAGTTCTGCACGGTGGTTATGCATCACGGTTTCCGCGTGATTGATGACCTGCGAAGCGGGATGTCACACTATCTCGATGAAATGAAGTTCTCGTCGCCGGCAGAAATTGTCTGCAAGGCCCTTCCCAATATTGTCATGCATGACGATCTCCCGCGGCAAACCATCCGCAGCCATATCAATGACAAACTCTGCATCGCGTGCGATGTCTGTTATGTTGCATGCCGCGATGGAGGCCACAATGCAATTGACCAGCGGGCAAACAAGTCTCCTCACGTCGACTGGGAACGGTGTGTCGGCTGCGGTCTCTGTCAGTTTGTGTGCCCGGTGGACGGATGCATCGAGATGCACGTGAAAGCGTAACAGATCACCATGTTCAGGAAGTGAACAAGGGAGCACGATGACACAGAAACAGCTGCACTCATCAATGCGAGAGTTGAAGAAACTCAAGCTCGGAATGTTCAACAAAGATTTTCTCCTCACTTGGGAAAAGAGCGACGACGAGATTAAGGGAATTGTCCTGGTCGCGGAGATCTTCAAACACCTTCACAATGCGGGCATTCCCTTCAAGGCGTTCGATACCGGCCTGGCAATTTCGATATTTCGGGATAAGTCCACACGCACACGGTTCAGCTTCGCGTCAGCAGTGAACGCCCTTGGACTGGGTCTCTCCGAGCTTGATGAAGAGAAATCACAGATCGCTCATGGCGAGACGGTTCGCGAAACCGCGAACATGATTTCCTTCCTCGCGGAAACTATCGGTATCAGGGACGACATGTTTCTTGGGGAAGGGAACAAGTACATGCGTGAGGTTGGCGTGGCAGTCCAGGAGGGTTTTGAACAAGGCGTTCTCCATCGCAGGCCGAGCGTCGTGAACCTTCAGTGCGACATCGATCACCCGACACAGACTCTCGCCGATCTTCTGCAGCTGAAGAACCATTTTGGCTCCCTCGAAGCTCTCCGGGGAAAGAAACTGGCGATGACTTGGGCCTACTCTCCGAGTTACGGGAAACCGTTGTCGGTGCCTCAGGGAATCATAGGACTGATGACGCGGTTCGGGATGAACGTTTCGCTGGCCTACCCGAAGGGATATGACCTGATCCCCGATGTTGTGAACGTCGCACGGAAGAATGCCGGTCAACGCGGCGGGTCATTTTCCGTCGTCGACAGCATGGAGGCCGCGTTTGAAGACGCAGACGTGGTGTACCCGAAATCGTGGGCGCCGTACCAGGTTATGCAGCGCCGAACAGAACTTCTCTTTGCCAATGACAAGCAGGGCTTGGTCGGGCTGGAGAAGGAATGCCTTGTGAACAACGCAAGGTTCAAGAATTGGGAATGTGACGAACAGAAGATGAAGCTTACAAAGAAAGGACAAGCCCTCTACATGCATTGTCTCCCAGCCGACATCTCCGGTGTGAGCTGTGTGCAAGGGGAAGTATCGAAGAACGTATTCGAGAAATATCGCCTCGATACGTACGCGGAGGCTGGGTTCAAACCGTTTGTGATAGCGGCAATCATCTTTCTGACGAGAATGGAGAAACCCGTCCCGACTATAACCAAATTCATGAACACCAAAAGAAAGAGGAACCACGGATAACACGAATAGTGCGGATATCCACCGATGTCAAATCCGTGACAATCTGTGTCATTTCAGCGTAATCCGTGGTTAATGTACCGGAAAAACTTATGTCAAAGATCATTGCTCAACTCTTTCCTGATGTCATCAAGAAGACAGCATCTCTTTGCAGGAAACGCGGAGTTGTTATCCCCACGTTTGCGCAGATGCGCGACCCACAGCTCATTCCTGCTGAAATCAGGAAGCGGCTCTCGGGCGTAGGACTCTGGGACATCAATCCGCTTAATTTGTTCCGCATTACCTGGAAGAATGATGTAGCGACCGGAATGTTCGGTGGGGTGAACTACCTCGAAATTCCCCCGGCCCTCAGCGGTGTGAATGCGCGCATCATAGGTCTCATCGGCAAGTATTTCCCGACAGGAGCCCACAAAGTGGGGGCTGCGTTTGGCTGCCTGGTCCCGCGCCTCGTGAGCGGCGAATTTGATCCATCACGGCATAAAGCGGTATGGCCGTCGACGGGCAACTTCTGCAGAGGCGGAGCCTTCGATTGCGCTTTGCTCGGCTGCACACCGGTGGCCATCCTCCCGGAGGAAATGTCGAAAGAGCGATTCCAGTGGCTCCGTGAAATTGGTGCAGAGATCATCGCAACGCAGGGATGTGAGTCGAACGTAAAAGAGATCTACGACAAATGCTGGGAGTTGAAAAAGGATCCAATCAACATCATTTTCAATCAGTTCGAGGAATTCGGCAATCCCATCTGGCACTACAATGTAACCGGCCCGGCAATTGATGAAGTATTCCGGGAACTCCGTTCAGCAAACCTGCGTGCGGCCGCGTACGTTTCGGCCACGGGGTCTGCCGGCACGATAGCTGCAGGTGATTACCTGAAGAAACACTATCCGCATCTCAAGATCGTTGCAAGTGAAGCGCTGCAGTGTCCAACGTTGTTCATGAATGGCTTCGGCGGCCATCGCATCGAAGGGATCGGAGACAAACACGTGCCGTGGGTTCACAATGTCCGGAATACTGACGCGGTAGCCGCAGTGGACGATGAGGATTGCATGCGCCTTCTCAGGCTGTTCAATGAAACGGAGGGGAAGAAGTATCTCTCGTCGCTGGGTATTCCACAACAACACGTTGATCGATTGTCACTGCTCGGCATATCATCCATCGGCAACATGCTTGCAGCGATGAAGACGGCGAAGTACTTTGAATTGACAAAGGATGATGTGATCTTCACGATCTTCACGGATTCGGTTGATCTTTACCAGTCACGGCTCGAAGAGCTTCGCAAAGAACGGGGCGCATATTCTTCTGTGGAAGCAGCGCGGGATCAAGCCGGACCGCTCGCCCATCAATCGATTGATTATTTCAAGGAATTAACGTACTACGACCGAAAGGCGATTCATAATCTGAAATATTACACGTGGGTGGAGCAACAGGGAAAAACCTACGAAGAGATTAACGCCCAGTGGGATCCGCAATACTGGCGCAGTCTATTTGAAGATGAGGTCGGATATTTCGACACGCTGATCGGCGAATTCAACGCCATGGCAAGCTAAACGAAGGACAAGTATGAAGAAAGAGATTCTTCAGGCTGCACACCGTAATGAGCGCCAGATAGTACAATTCCTGCGGGACCTGATCGCGATCAAGTCTCTCAGCTCGCAGGAAGAACAGGTCATTCAACGCATCAAAGAGGAAATGGAACGGTGCCGGTATGATGAGGTGACGATTGATCCGATGGGCAATATCCTTGGCCGGATTGGCAAAGGGAAACATGTCATCGCCCTCGATGCTCACGTGGATACAGTTGATGTCGGCAATCCTGCGAACTGGAAGGTCGATCCATTCAAAGGCGCGGAAAAAGACGGCATTATCTATGGCCGGGGAGCCTGTGACATGAAGGGGGCGCTCGCGTCAATTGTGTTCGGCGGGAAGCTGATAAAAGACCTGGGGCTCGAGGATGACTACACCCTTTATGTCGTGGGGAGCGTGCAAGAAGAAGATTGTGACGGACTGTGCTGGCAATATATCATCAACGAGGACAAGCTGCATCCGGAGCTCGTTGTCATCGCGGAGCCAACAAACCTGGGTGTCTATCGCGGGCACCGTGGTCGGATGGAAATTCAGGTTACCACAAAGGGGATTTCATGTCACGGGTCAGCTCCCGAGCGGGGAGTTAATGCGGTCTACACGATGGCTCCGATCATACAGGATATCGAGAAGCTCAACGAGCGTCTGTCGGGGGAACCGTTTCTTGGCAAAGGAACAGTCACGATTTCGGAAATTCGTTCAACATCTCCTTCACTGTGCGCCGTTGCAGACTCTTCGACAATCCACCTCGACCGCCGTCTCGCGGCGACCGACACCTTGATGTCGGCAGTCCAGGAAATCCAGGACTTGCCGGGAGTCAAGCAGTCGCAGGCGGAGGTTGTCGTGTGTGACTACGCGGTGCCGAGCTGGAAGGGGCTGACATATCCAACGAAAAAGTACTATCCGACCTGGCTGCTGCCCGGGAACCACCCCGCGCTTGAGAGCGGAGTTTCGGCATTCGAGAAGCTGTTCGGCGGGAAACCGGTTGTCAATCGATGGCACTTCAGCACAAATGGGGTTGCCGTCATGGGCATGCATGGCATTCCGTGCATCGGCTTTGGACCAGGGAATGAAGTTTTCGCGCACATGGCCACCGAGCAGATTGCCGTTGAGCAGCTTGTCAAGGCAATGGCGTGGTACGCCATGTTTCCATCGGTCTATACAGATTCCGCCACGGTTCGCTAACCCCCCCCGACGTATGGACCTCCTCGGTGAAATTGTCACTGCTCTGAAAGCGCGCGAACGTGTGGTGCTTGCGACAATCATCTCGTCGTCGGGATCGACGCCGTTGCCCACCGGTTCCTCGATGCTCATCTGCGAACATGGAATGCGAGCCCTGGGGACCGTCGGCGGTGGATTGCTTGAAGCAAAGGTGACGAGGGAAGCGAAAGAGCGTTTTGCGGCCGCAGGGGAATCGGTGATCAAAGAATTCGATCTGAACGAATCCGGCTCAGAAGAAGGGATGATTTGCGGCGGCAACGTGGACGTATTGATTGAGAAAATCGGAGAAGATGCTCTCGATGTGTTTTCGCAATTGGTTGCACTGCGCAGCAGTGGACAGGATTGTGTACTCCTTCGCCGGATCGATCTGTCGGGAGTTGTGTCCAGGATTGTGCTGGAGGAATCAGATGAGCGCGCCCCAAACCTCAAGCCTCTGAGGGCGCTCCTGCATGAGCTCGGGATCGAACCAGAGACATTCCTTCAGCAGGTCCAACGATCGCAGCGCGAAGAATACGTGGAGCGTCTCGCCACGCGCGGAGTCGAGCTCATCATCCAGCCGATCTCGGGAATACAGGCCTTAGTCATTTGCGGTGGAGGGCACGTTGGTCGTTCCGTCTCGAAAGTTGCAGCGGCAACAGGGTTTGCTGTGACTATTGTCGATGACCGGGAAGACTATGCGACCCCCGCGCGTTGTCCTGAAGCGGCGGCGACAATCTCGGGAGAATGGAGTGATGCGCTTTCAAAGATTACGATCACGCGGTCGATGTCCATTGTCATTGTGACCCGCGCTCATCAATCAGACAAAGAAGTCTTGCGCCTTGTGATCGACACACCGGCCCGGTATATCGGCATGATCGGGAGCGGTAAAAAGGTCCGTGCGACGTTTGACAGCCTGAGACAAGAGGGTGTTCCCGTTGAAACACTCAGGCGGGTTCATGCGCCGATTGGTCTTCACATCGGTGCGGTCACGGCAGAAGAAATCGCAATAAGCATCGTTGCCGAACTCGTCCGCCATCGAAGACGCTTCTACGGCGCCTCGTTTCCTTTGTCTGAGAAAACGAATCGATGGTTTGAGGACGCCACATAATTGCTACCATTCTTTGTCAGCTGGTTCTTTCCGGAAACTACCCGCCCGCAGAACTAGCAATCATTTCCTATTCCTCCAAAACACTCTGCTTTGCGTGAGAATCTTCACTTGTTGCTCGATGCCCCCCATGTCTTCATATCTCAGGAATGGGAATGCTGTCCACTTGTCAAATAAAATAGGTCTTGACAAAAAAGTACTTTCCACGTAATCTGGTTATACCTAGTATACCAGGTTATCATATGCCCATCGACATCCATAACTCCACGCCATTGTACCTTCAGATCATCGACGACATCAAGTCGAAGATCGCTTCGAAGGAGCTCAAGCCCGGCGATCAGCTCGGCTCGCACGCCGAACTATCCTCCGCATATGGTGTCAGCCTTATTACGGTGAAGAAAGCGCTTACGACGCTGGCCAGCGAAGGAATCGTCTTCAGCCGTGTCGGTAAAGGCACGTACGTCGCGCAACGCGCAATCGATACGCGTCAAAACGGACACCCCACGATCGGTCTCGTGATCCGCGACATCCGCAGTCCCTTCTTCTCACGCGTGATGCACAGTGTGGAAGATGCTGCATATGAACTCGGATACCATGTTCTTATCTCGAATTCATCGGGCAAAGCGGAAAAAGAAGAAGCGCAAATTGCGAGGTTCCGGGAGTTCGGGGTCAGCGGAATGATCATTGCGTCGATGACCCACAAGTACCACGTCACGCCGACGATTCGCAAAATGCTGCAGCAGGGATTTCCATTCGTCATGGTTTCGTACATCGCCGATGAGGACGTTCCGTTCGCGGGAAGTGACCACGAACAGGGAGGTTACCTGGCTACGGAATACCTGATGAACCAGGGGTACCGGCGAATCGGTTACGTGAACGGCGAAGCGGGTAATATGGTAGGGGAGTTACGCCGGCGAGGCTATGAGAAGGCTCTCAAAGCTGCCGGCCGGCGAGTTGATAAACGCCTGCAGTTTCGGCTCCGCCGAAGGGGGGAAAAGCATGATTATCAGTCCGGCTACGAGATCGGGAAGAAATTTGGATCGCTCTCCGTGAAACCCGACGCTGTATTTGTGTACAACGACCTCTCCGCTCTGGGATTTGAAGATGCAATCCTCGAACAGGGACTGCGTGTTCCTGACGACATCGCTATCGTTGGCTTTGACGATATCGAGCGGGGCGAGTTCGCAACGGTGCCGTTGACGACAGTCCGCCAACCTACCGACTCAATCGGAAAACAAGCCGTAGATCTCTTACTTAGGTTGATGTCAGGAAAGGGGGGAGCAGTTCGCAGGGTCGTGAAACCGAAACTGGTCATCCGTGAGTCGTCTGGTGAGAAAGGGAAACCGAACAGCAGACGGTCGCTGTAAAGACAGAAAGACCGGCATGATCGTTGCGTGACCAACGGTATGTGCAAACAAAGAGCGACAGGAACAATCAAAGGGAGCCAAGAGATGAACTACAGCGGCCTGTTTGTGAACGAGGAGCAACTCACGTGGGTAGATGTGGGAGGAGGAGTCACGAGAAAGATTCTCGGGTACGATTCCGCACTTATGATGGTACGCGTCAAATTTCAAGAACACTCCGTTGGTGCGATGCACTCACATCCGCATCGTCAGGTGACGTTCGTCGAAAAGGGCTCATTCGAAGTGCAGATTGCTGAGGAGAAGAGGTTGCTGAGGGCCGGCGACTCGTTCTTCATTCCATCTGGTGTTGAACATGGAGTGGTTGCCCTGGAAGAGGGGGTCCTCGTCGATGTGTTCACTCCGATGCGTGAAGATTTTCTGGTGAAGGTGTGATTGAGGATTTGTTTTGGGGTTGGCAAACAACAAACCGTTGTGGAATGAATTAAACGAAGGATCTCACATGAAACACTCATTTGATCTTACGGGCAAAGTAGCGATCGTGACAGGTGGTTTCAAAGGTCTGGGACGCGGTATGGCTATCGGCCTGGCCGAAGCTGGGGCAGATGTCGCGCTCGTTGATCGGGAAGTAGCGAGCGAAACAGCCGACGTGATCCGGTCGCTTGGCAGAAAAGCGCTGACGCTTTCGGCAGACCTGATGTCCATTGAGCCCATCCCATCGCTTGTCGAGCAGACGATCAAGGCGTTCGGAAAAGTTGACATCCTCGTGAACAACGCCGGGACAATTCGCCGCACTCCGGCGCTTGAGTATTCTGAAAAAGACTGGGACGACATCATGGCGGTAAACGCCAAGACCGTCTTCTTCTTCAGCCAGGCTGTCGCACGGGATATGGTGAAGCGAAAATCCGGCAAAATCATCAACATCGCCTCCTTGCTGAGTTTCCAGGGAGGGATCCTGGTGCCCGCGTACTCCGCGAGCAAAGGCGCCGTTGCGCAGGTGACGAAAGCGCTGGCAAACGAATGGGCGTCGCTGGGTATCAATATCAATGCGATTGCTCCAGGGTACATGGCGACAGACAACACAAAGGCTTTGCGCGCCGACGCTGTTCGGTCAAAGGCTATTCTCGACAGGATCCCGGCCGGCCGCTGGGGAACACCCGAGGATTTAGCTGATGTGGCAGTATTTCTCGCATCCCCCGCGTCCGACTATGTGAACGGTCACGTTCTCGTGGTGGATGGCGGCTGGATGGCGCGATAGGATTTGTTGGTGCACGAGCCGTCAATGTACACACATGAAACCTGTTTGATCTAGCCAGATGTCCCCACACGGTATGATCATGTCTTCAGTGCGTTCTATTCTCGTATTGTCCATCGTTGCCACGAATCTTCTGAGCGGCCAGGTGTTCATGAATGCCGACAGCACAGGAGACGCGTACGCCCGGATCGTGTCGAAAAAATATGGTTATGAGGTTCCCGACTGCAAGCACGCGGGCAGACACATTACCGAAGCTTGAGACGTTGACCTGCGCAAATTCGTTTTCGTGTTCACGCTGCACAGAGACCAGGACGATGACCGGTGTATCAATACAGACCGACAGCGTTGTGAGATCAAGACGGACGGATCTTCTCCCGATACGATGAAAGCAGCGTACGGGGAGGTGCATACATATAGGTGGAAATTCAAACTCGACGCTGGATTTCAACCGTCGCCTAATTTCTGTCATATTCACCAGATCATAGCGTGCGATCGGAAAACACCTTTGGTAACTCTGTCTATTCGATTCCGGCAGATGCAATGACGGGTTCGACGATTGGCGTCAGGGAAACGGAATTGGATACCGTCTTTCAAATTATCCGAAAAGTAATTCCGGGAAAGATTCGATGAAGACAATTGCTGCTTTCGCGCTGGTTCTTATCCTCGTGTGCCGACCGCTTGCCGCTCAGGATCGGCGGCCGCGGGTTTTTCTGCTTGATCCATCCACTCTCGTTGCCGCCCGGGCAGCGTACGGCACGCAGAACGGGGAGCTCAAAACTCCGATAGACGGCTTGCTCAAAGAGGCCCGGAAAGCTCTTCAGGCAAAGCCAGTCTCCGTGATGCAGAAATCAGGCGTACCGCCGAGCGGAAGCAAGCACGATTATATGAGTGTGGGTCCGTACTGGTGGCCGGACAGCAGCAAACCCGGGGGGGTGCCGTATGTTCGTCGTGATGGCGAAACGAATCCGGAACACAACACTCTCGGCGATCGGGTTCGGTTGGGAACAATGATGAGCGCGGTCCGGACGCTGGCGGCGGCGAATTTTATTACCGGCGATGAGCAATTCGCACGTGCTGCCTGTTTGCAGTTGCAGGTCTGGTTCGTGGATCCTGAGACGCGTATGAATCCCAATCTCAATTTTGCCCAGGCAATCAACGGTATCACCGATGGCCGGGGGATCGGTATCATTGATTCCTATGGTTTCAGGGACGTCATCGACGCGATCGGGTTGTTGAAAGGGTCCGCATCTCTGACACCATCTCTCGAGCGTGGATTGAAAGAGTGGTTTGCTGCGTATCTTTCATGGCTGCTGGAAAGCAAGAACGGGAGAGATGAAGCTGCGGAGAAGAATAACCATGGGACGGCATATGATGTCCAGGTAGTATCCATCGCGCTTTTTCTGGACAAGACGGCGCTCGTGCGGGAGGTTCTTTCGAATGCCGGAACGAAAAGGATCGCAGCTCAGATCGAACCTGATGGCTCGCAGCCCTTCGAGCTGGCCCGCACCAAGTCGTGGGGTTACTCGGTCATGAACACGGGGGGACTCGTAAACCTCGCACTGCTTGGCGACCATGTCGGTGTTGACCTCTGGCACTATTCTACTCCCGATGGACGGGGCATACAAAAGGCGATCGATTTCCTCCTCCCGTACGCGCTCAAGGAAAAGGAATGGACATGGCGGCAGATCGTGCCGATTGAGTACGATCACCTGGTTGCGATGCTCCAGATTGCAGCGGTAAAATACGGCGATGCACGATATGAGTCGGCGTATGAGAGACTTATGAATCCTACAATCGCGGCGGCATCGTCTCGTTTGTTCCTTCCCAGAGTTCGGAGTTTGCAGAAACTCGATGTGCTCGTTTCGCAAGCGCTGCAATTCTCAGCAGAGCAGTTGCGACGGTCGGTCGGCGTAATTCAGGACAGCACGAAATTCGCGCGATGTACGCTTCCAGATGGATCATGGAAGACCGTCGCCGCCCGCGATTGGACGAGCGGGTTCTTTCCGGGCTCACTTTGGTATTTGAATGAGTACTCAAAGGATCCGTTCTTCAAGAATGCCGCCGAGAAATGGACCGCGGGCATGGCACATGAGCAATTCGATACCGGCACGCACGATGTCGGTTTCAAGATTTTTTGCAGTTACGGGAACGGATATCGATTGTATCCCTCGGATGAATACAAAAAGATCATTCTTCAGGCGGCCCAAACGCTTTCGACGCGCTTCAACGCTACTGTCGGCTGTATCAAATCATGGGATAACCGCAAATGGGAATACCCTGTCATCATAGACAACATGATGAACCTCGAGCTGCTCTTCTGGTCGGCAGAGAACGGCGGTTCGAAACAACTGCGTGACATTGCCATCAAACATGCGGAAACGACCATGAAAAACCATTTCCGTCCCGATGGGAGCACCTATCACGTTCTCGGGTATGATACGACGAATGGAAGCGTGGTCGCACGGAACACGCATCAGGGATACGCCGATGAATCGGCCTGGGCGCGTGGACAGGCATGGGCGATCTACGGTTACACGATGACGTACCGGTTCACACACGACAAGCGGTTTCTGCAAACAGCCCAGCGTGCAGCGGACTATTTCATCAGTCATCTGCCTGCGGACAATGTGGCCTACTGGGATTTCCTGGCGCCCGAGATACCGAATGAACCCCGGGACGTTTCCGCAGCTGCTATTACTTCGTCAGCCCTGTTTGAATTATCAAACTACGTAGAGAACCCGTCTACGAGAACACATTATCTCGAAACAGCAGAGAAGATACTTCGTTCGCTTTGTTCGGCTCCCTATCTGGCAGAGGGAACAAATTCGCACGCGATTTTGAATCACGCCGTCGGCAGCAAGCCCGCCAAGTCAGAGGTCGACGTTTCGATTATCTATGGCGATTACTACTTCATCGAAGCGATGCTTCGGTATCTCCACAGGAGGAATTAATTGTCACTCAGCACCGACACGTCGATCACCATCAGCTCAGTTGTTCTTGCATTCTGCCTGGTCGGACTGTGTTGTCTCCCGGCGTCCAACGCCTCTGCCCGGCAAAAGAGTGTGGTCGATGTTGCCTCAATTGATCGCGTCCGTATCCTGAAAAGCGCAGAAGAGTGTTTGAAAGAACCCCCTGTGACGGTTACTGCTTTTTCATCTCCGCGAAGCACCGGCGGGGTACATGAGTATTTTTCAGAAGGGGACTACTGGTGGCCTGATCCGAAGAATCCGGATGGTCCGTATGTACAGCGCGATGGGATGACGAACCCGGACAATTTCAACAAACATAGGGAGGTCATGCGCCGTTTTTGTGACGTTGTCTCTGCATTGACCGCTGCGTACAAGATCACCGGCGACGAGAAATTCGCCTCCAAGGCAATTCTGCATTTGCATGCGTGGTGTGTTGATGACGCAACGAAAATGTATCCTCACTTGAAGTATGCTCAGGCCATCAAAGGAAAGTTCACGGGACGCGGGACCGGTATCATTGACACCATCCATCTCATTGAGGCTGCACGTGCGGTCGAGGTTCTTTCCGGATCGAAGTCGTTCAAGGCGGGCGAAGAGGCTGCCATCAAGCAGTGGTTTGGCGAATACCTCCAATGGCTGACAACTCACCAGTACGGAATTGACGAGCGGGAGGCAAAGAACAATCACGGGACTTGGTGGGTGACTCAGGCGGCGGCATTTGCCCATCTCGTCAATGACACGGCGACGCTCTCGTCTTGCCGTTCAAGGTTCAAGAACGTCTTCCTCCCCAAACAATTTGCTGCCGATGGGAGCTTTCCGGAGGAACTGCGAAGAACAAAGCCCTACAGCTATTCAATTTTTAACCTCGAGGGAATGGCAGCGATCTGCTGGGTTCTCTCGACGGCCGATGACAATCTCTGGGAATTCACGCTCCCGGACGGCCGGAACATGCGGAAGGCGGTTCAGTTCCTCTATCCCTACATCGTGGACAAATCGAAATGGCCATATGCGAAAGACGTGATGCATTTTGATGCATTTCCAGCGCGACAACCTTTTTTGCTCTTCGCCGGCATCGCTCTCGGTGAGCAGCGCTATGTTGAAACATGGAAGACGCTTGATGCCGACTCCGGGAATGAAGAAGTCCGGCGCAGCATTCCAATCCGGCAACCGGTTCTTTGGGTACGATAATGCACATGACAAACAGACTCTTCGTTCTGCTCTTGAGGTCGATTGTTCTTGTCCTGGTTTCACTCTCGATTGTCACGGCACAAGCGATCATTGATGAGCCAAAGAGGCAGATCTTCAGGATCAACGAGAAGTGGAATTATCTCGAGGACAACCTTGCGACCGTCGAACAACTGAGCCAAACACGCAAGCCATGGATGCAAATCGATCTGCCGCACACATGGAACCAGTTTGACGCTGTCGACCAGGTTCCCGGCTACCGCCGTTCCGCAAGCTGGTACAAAAAGGAGTTGTTTGTTCCTGCAAGTAAGATCAGTCTCCAGTATCTGTTGGAGTTCGAAGGGGTCAACATCAAGAGCGATGTGTACGTCAACGGCTCACGCGCCGGTGGGCACAGTGGCGGATACCTTGCCTTTACAGTTGATATGACCCCCTTTCTGAAGAATGGGGAAACGAACACCATTTTGGTCAGAGCCGACAACTCGTACGATCCGAATGTCATTCCGTCGCAGAAATCTGACTTCCATATCTATGGCGGCATTACCAGAGATGTCTGGTTGAACATTGTGCCGCCGCAATTCGTCGAACGCGTGCTGATCAAAACGCCGAAAGTGACCAGGAAGGAAGCCGAGACAGTCGTGAACGTTTCGATCGCCAACGCCGGGGCCGCAGAGATGAACGGTGAAGTCGAGGCCGTTCTCAAAGATCGCGGAGGAAAAGAAATCGGTCGCAGGTCTGCCAGGGTGAAGCTGTCCAAAGGTACCACGGAATGTGCCTTGACCATGCAGAATGTGAAGAATCCAGATCTCTGGTCGCCATCCGATCCGGCATTATATACCGTGTCAGTATCGCTGAAACAGGCTGGACGGATGATCGACAACGTCGTCGAGCGCATCGGATACCGGTGGTTTGAGTTCCAGGAACATGGACCGTTCTTCTTGAACGGGGAACGCCTGCTGCTGCGCGGGACTCACCGTCATGAAGACTACGCCGGCCTTGCCAGCGCAATGCCCGACAGTCTGCACAGAAAAGATATGACCATGATCAAGGAAATGGGGGCAAATTTCGTGCGCCTTGCACATTACCCTCAGGACCCGGAGGTCTATAAGGCGTGCGACGAGTTGGGAATTCTCGTGTGGGATGAACTCCCCTGGTGCCGCGGTGGTATGGGGGGTGAGGAATGGAAAACGAACACGCGGAGACTCCTCAAAGAACAAATCGTCCAGAATTTCAATCATCCATCGATCATCATTCACTCACTTGGCAACGAGCTCTACTGGCTGCCTGATGTTCCTGGAGGGGATCAGATGGATACTCTCCGCTCCATGATCAAGGAACTGAACACCATCGCTCATGCATTAGACCCGGGACGTGCCACCGCCACGCGGAAATTTACAGAAGGAGCTGACCTTGTTGATCTGGTTTCCCCTTCCATGTGGCCGGGGTGGTACAGCGGAGTCTACACAACGTTCGAGAAGGCGATTACCGATGCGCGAAAAAACTTCGCACGGTGCTTTCACGCTGAGTACGGGGGCGATAGTCACGTTGGCCGGCACACAGAAACTCCGGTCACTGGCGAAGGGATGACAGTCTCCACCGGATGGGAGGAGAATATCAAACCTCAGAAGATCAAGAACATTTCACAAATGAGCGATTGGAGCGAAAACTACATTGTGAACTTGTTCGATTGGTATTTGCATATCTCCGAACAGACGCCGTGGTTCACCGGAAATGCTCAGTGGGCGTTCAAGGATTTTCCAACGCCCCTGCGCCCGGAGAATCCAATACCGTACATCAATCAAAAAGGATTGGTCGACAGATCTGGAAAGCCAAAAGATGCTTACTATGTATTCAAGAGCTATTGGACAACTTCTCCCGAATTCTGTTACATTGAATCTCACACCTGGACGGAGCGAAGCGGCCCGGCCACGGTGAAGCGCGACGTGAAGGTATTCAGCAATTGCGGCGAAGTCGAACTGTTTCTGAATGGTGTCAACCAGGGAAAACGTCTCAAGGACATCAAGAAGTTTCCCGCCAGCGGGCTCAACTGGCAAATCGACTTTCTCTCGGGGAAGAACACCCTGATTGCGATCGGGTACACAAATGGCAAAGCTGCCGCATCCGATACGGTCATCGTGCAGTACACAAACCGAAAGAGCGGGGAAGCAGATCACATCGCGCTGACATCAGAGACGCTGTCTGGTGGAACGATTCTCGTGACGGCGACAGCGGTCGACGCGAACGGTCAACGATGCCTCGAATACAACAAACGGTTATATTTCACGAGTGATGGCGGGGGCGAACTGGTTGTGAACTATGGGACACCAACCCGCAGCTCTGTCATCGAAATGGCAAACGGAAAGGCTCAGATCGAGTTCAAACCGGCTCCGGGCAAGAAAGCGGTGATCGAAGCGCGTAATCAGGACTTCAAAGGCAGTTACGTGATTGTGAATCGATAGGATCCTTCCCATGAGCGCTGTTCGAGATATTGCTCAATCAAGGCTCGGTGACTGCATGCGATGGAAAAGATCTTGAAAGAGTTGGAAAACAAAATCTCAGGGACTATGCAATTCGCCAGAAAATCTCTCGATTCCGTCCTGATAAAACCGGCAGGTCCCGACTGCAATCTTGATTGCACGTACTGTTTCTACCTCGATCGGGCGAACCAGTTTCCGGAAGCGAAGGTCCATCGAATGAGCGAGCACGTTCTTGAAGAAACGGTAAAACAGGTCTTGCAGCAGGGAGGGCGCCACGTCTCGTTCGGGTGGCAGGGCGGAGAGCCAACCCTGGCCGGACTCCCGTTTTTCGAAAAGGCAGTTCAATTTCAGATCAAGTACGGTAACGGGAGGTCTGTCGGAAACGGCCTTCAGACCAATGGAATCCTGCTGGACAAGGATTGGGCCAATTTCCTGAAACAATATAACTTCCTGGTCGGGCTGTCGATAGACGGACCTGAGCACGTCCATGATCACTACCGGGTCTTCAAGGGCGGACAGGCATCGTGGAAGGAAGTTGTAGATCGGGCCAAACTACTCCTCGATGCCGGCGTTGAAGTGAATGCTTTGACTGTTGTTAATGACTATTCGGTTCAGTTTCCCGAAGAGATCTACAATTTCCACAAAGAACTGGGTTTGACCTTCATGCAATTTATTCCGTGCGTGGAGACAGATCCTTCGGATCCTTCAAAGGCAGCACCATTTTCAGTCTCCGCCGAAGCTTATGGCAGATTTCTCGTGAGGCTGTTCGATCTCTGGCAGGCCGATTTCGACGGGCCGGTGGCTACCACTTCCATTCGCTTCTTCGATTCGGTCTTTCACACATATGTCGGCTTGAACGCTCCGGACTGCACACTCCTCAAAACGTGCGGTGTGTATGTTGTGGTGGAGCACAACGGCGATGTCTATGCGTGCGACTTCTTTGTTCAGCCCGAATGGAAACTGGGGAATCTGATGGAAGGAAGCGTCATCGAGATGCTGAACTCGCCGCTGCAGTCAACATTCGGATCGTGGAAGGCTGAACTGCCCGAGAAATGCACACAATGCCAGTGGCTGCGTTCCTGTCAGGGAGGATGCACCAAGGATCGTGTACGGGATCCCCGTGACAACAATCTGAATCACTTTTGCGAGTCGTACATAGCGTTCTTTGAACACGCTGACAGCCGTTTGAAAAAGCTCGCGAGCGATTGGATGCAACAAAACGCCGCCCCGGTTGAACCGGTGTTCGCATCTGGCACGCAGAACCACAAAACTTCAACCGCGATAGACCGGAACGAACCGTGTCCTTGCGGAAGCGGGAAGAAGTACAAGAAATGCTGTGGAAGTGATTTCTGAGTGTTCCACAGTACGGATCATGATTCCACAGACACGCAATTGAGCATCAACGAGTACAGAAGACAACGATCACACGAGAAGGAGCACACAATGGAAGTACGATTCTCAACAGACCCCAGAGGATTTCGATCGATGACGACGGAAGACCTTCGCACATCGTTCCTGATCGAACACCTGTTCACGCCGGACGATATACCGATGGTGTATTCCGATATCGATCGTTCGATCACCGGTTCAGCGGTGCCGGTCAAGGGATCGCTCAAACTCCTCGGAACGAAAAAAGAAATGGCTGCAGAGTATTTCGCAGAACGCAGAGAGATCGGAGTCATCAATACCGGCGGCGATGGAGCGATCGCCATCGACGGAAAAGAATATGCCATGACGTTCAAGGACGCCCTCTACATCGGGCGCGGCGCACGGACGATAGAATTCACGAGTAAGAACCCCGACACGCCGGCAATGTTCTATTTTGTCAGTTATCCGGCGCACAAGGAATTGCCGACGACACACGCGAAGTTTGCCGATGCCGAACCCGCCCGGCTGGGCAGTCAGAAAGATGCCAACAAGCGAACGATCTTCAAATATATTCACCCGAACGGCATCAGGAGCTGCCAGCTCGTCATGGGTCTGACGGAGCTTGAGGAAGGGTGTGTGTGGAATACAATGCCGCCGCATACCCATCAGCGAAGGTCGGAGGTGTACATGTATTTCAACATCGAGCCGACGGCAATGGTTGTGCATCTCATGGGCCAGCCTGAGGAGACGCGACATATCGTGATGCGCAACCGGCAGGCGGTGCTCAATCCAAGCTGGTCGATCCATGCCGGCGTGGGGACACAAGCCTATACGTTCATCTGGGCTATGGGGGGCGAAAACCAGGTATTTGATGACATGGACGGCGTCAAGGTGAACGACCTGGCCTAGCGGCATCACCAGAGCAATGCATCAACAACAGCAGAAACAAAGGAAGACATGAAAACACAATCCCGACTAGTACTCAATGAAGACCGCTTCTTCGATCCGGCTTCGGCCATCAGAAACGCTGCCCGGAAACTCTACAAGTCCGTGAAGGATTTGCCCATCATCAGCCCTCACGGTCATGTGGATCCGAACATTTTTGTGGAAAACAAACCGTTCCCGAATCCTACGGAGCTCTTTCTGGTTCCCGACCACTACATTTTCCGGATGCTGTACTCGCAGGGGATACCACTCGAGTCGCTGGGCATCCCGGCTCTTGACGGATCGAGAGGGGAAACCGATGCCCGAAAGATCTGGAAACTCTTCGGCGATCACTACTACCTCTTCCGCGGCACGCCCACCGGGGCCTGGCTGAACCACGAGTTTTCCGTTGTTTTTGGAATCAAGAAGCACTTCAACGGTTCCACCGCGCTCGACATTTACGATGAGATCAATGCGAAGCTACAGACGCCGAAGTTCAAACCCCGGGCACTCTTTGAGCGATTCAAGATTGCCGTGCTCTCAACCACCGATGCGGCGACGGACACGCTGGAACCTCATCAGAAACTCCGTGAATCCGGATGGAAGGGGAATGTCATTCCCTGCTTCCGGCCGGACGGTGTCACGGATCTGAACAACAAGACCTGGCGGGCGAACGTTGAGCTGCTCGGTGCGCGATCACGGATGGAGGTTACCTCCTACCGTCGGTTCATCCAGGCGTTGGAAAACCGGCGCGCGTTCTTCAAATCCATGGGCGCCGTGTCGACGGATCACGGTGTCTTCTCGCCGGCGACGCATGAATTGACAGAAGGAGAAGCGGAACGCGTATTCCGCAAAGCTCTGATGGGCCAGGCATCGAAGGACGACGCAGCTGTCTTTGCAGCTCACATGCTGATGGAGATGGCGCGCATGAGCGTTGAGGACGGACTGGTCATGCAAATCCATCCGGGCTCCGACCGCAATCACAACAGGACGATCTATGAGAAGTACGGACCGGACAAGGGAAGTGACATCCCGACGCAAACGGAGTACACGCATAACCTCAAAGAGCTTCTCAACAAGTTCGGCAACGACCCGCGTCTGACGGTGATCGTCTTCACGCTGGATGAGACGAGTTACTCGCGCGAGCTTGCCCCCCTCGCCGGCCACTACCCAGCGATGAAGCTCGGTCCCGCCTGGTGGTTCCACGACAGCATCGAAGGGATGACGCGATTCCGTTCCATGGTCACGGAGACCGCCGGTATTTACAATACTGCGGGATTCAATGACGACACCCGTGCGTTTGTCTCGATTCCCGCCCGGCACGACCTGGCGCGGCGCGTCGACGCAAATTTCCTCGCGGGTCTCGTGGCGAAACACATTCTGACACTGGACGAAGCGGGGGAGATGATCTACGACATGGCGAACGGGCTGGTGAAGAAGGCCTACAAGCTCTAGCCGTTTTGCATCAGGCAACGGAAAACCAGACTCCAACGAAAGGGAACACTGCAGATGACCGGATCAATTGAAAGTCCCGAGCACAGTCGATATCGCTGGACGATTTGTGCGTTATTGTTTTTTGCCACAACGATCAACTACATCGATCGCCAGATTCTTTCGCTGCTCAAGCCGATCCTGGACGAGCAGCTGAAATGGACGAACGAAGAATTCGGTCTGGTCAACTCGGCCTTCCAGGGTGCCTATGCCGTTGCTCTTCTCTTCTTTGGGTGGTTTATCGACAAGTACGGAACAAAGGTCGGTTATGCCGTTTCGATCGCCGCATGGAGCCTGGCGGCGCTTGGTCACGCGCTCGTTGTGACCGTCGGAGGTTTTTTCGTTGCCCGCATCGCCCTTGGCCTCGGTGAAGGAGGGAACTTTCCGTCCGCAATCAAGGCTGTGGCTCTCTGGTTCCCGAAGAAGGAACGTGCCCTTGCGACGAGCATTTTCAACTCCGGCACAAACGTCGGTGCGATCATCGCGCCCGCGGTTGTTCCGTGGATAGCGTTCACATGGGGATGGCAGGCTGCGTTCATCGCTGCAGGCCTGGCAGGGTTCCTCTGGTTGCTTTTCTGGTTTCCGCTCTACAATGTTCCTGAAAAAATCAAAAAGCTCTCCGCAAGTGAACTGACGCACATCCGCAGCGACCTCGATCAAGAAAAGACCACAAAGATTCCATGGCTTCAATTGCTGAGCTACCGTCAAACGTGGTCATTTATCGTGGCGAAATTTCTCACCGATCCCGTTTGGTGGTTCTTCCTTATCTGGCTGCCGGACTACTTCAAGCAAACACGTCACCTGGATATCAAATCCAGTTGGGTGCACCTGGTCACGATCTATGCGATTGTCACAGTTCTCAGTATTCTTGGCGGCTGGGTGACGGGTTACCTGACAAAAACGGGCTGGACGGTAACGCGTGCCCGGAAAACCGGTATGCTCGTATTCGCCTTTCTGGTGCTTCCGATCCTGGCAGTGACAGAAGTCGGCGATTGGACGGCGGTCATGCTGATTGGTCTCGCGGGCGCTGCGCACCAGGCATGGTCCGCAAACCTGTTCACCACGGTGTCTGACATGTTTCCGAAGCGCGCGGTGGCATCCGTGATCGGTATTGGCGGCATGGCCGGGGCGATTGGTGGAATGCTGTTCCCGTTCATTACGGGGAGATTGCTGGATGTGTTCAAAGCTTCGGGAAACATCACAGCCGGCTATGCCGTGTTGTTCTCGATCTGTGGATTCGCATACCTGGTTTCGTTTGGCCTGCACCATGTTCTGGCTCCCAAGTTTGAACAATTTGAAATGAAGGAAGCTGCATAGACAGATTGCCGTGTGCCATGGAGAACGCCATCGCACGCACCGTGAATGTTGACCATAAAGGACACTCGTATGAATCTTGCAGACCTCACAAAACAATATGATTTCACAGACCGCACCGTGGTCATCACGGGAGGTGGAGGTGTCTTGTGTGGAGAAATGGCTTGCGCTCTCGTCGGTTGTCATGCCAACGTCGCGATACTGGATCGCGATCCGGCGCTGGCCGATCTGGTGGTACAACGGTTTCAGGGGATCAAGGGGAAGTACCTTGTGGCGAAAGGGGACGTCCTGGACAGGGCAAGTATGGAAGAAGCTGCCGCTGCTGTCATAAAGGAATTCGGCCGCATCGATTGTCTTGTCAACGGCGCCGGAGGGAACAACCCCAAGGCGACGACGAATCCCGAACAGTCATTCTTCAATCTGCCTGCCGAGGCGTTCAAGCTCGTGTCCGATCTGAACCTGCTTGGGACGGTTCTCCCCAGCCAGGTGTTCGGACGATACATGGCGGAGCAGAAGGAGGGGATTATACTTAACGTCTCCTCGATGAACGCATTCCGCCCGCTGACGCGCATCCCGGCCTACTCGGCAGCGAAGGCCGCAGTGAGCAATTTCACGCAATGGCTCGCCGTGCATATGGCGCAGGAGTATTCGCCCAAAATCAGAGTGAACGCCATCGCTCCGGGGTTCTTCCTCACAAACCAGAACAGGTTTCTGCTGACGGACAAGAACACCGGAGAACTTACGGCGCGGGGAAAAAAGATCATGGATCACACGCCCATGGGGCGCTTCGGATCACCGGAGGATTTGCTGGGAGCGACTCTGTGGCTGCTCTCGCCGGCGTCCGCGTTCGTCACCGGCGTCGTTCTTCCGATCGACGGCGGGTTCTCGGCGTACTCCGGTGTGTAGCAATGTGTGGAAAGGATTAACCGCCAAGGCCGCCAAGAGCACCAAGAATCTGGAATAGAAATCAAAAAGCATAAGGAGCAAGTGATGAGCAACGAATTGAATGTGCGTCCCAATGGTGCGCTCGATTTGGTTTCGCTGGGAGCACTGGTTCACAGGCTGGATCCGGGTATCATTCCCTTTCGGAAGGCAACGCAATGCCAGATCCACGTCAGCGGCGGCGAGTTCAACGTGGCCGCGAACCTCGCGGATTGTTTCCGCTTGAACACGGGAATCGCGACGGCGATGGTCGATTATCCCATCGGCGAGCTGATCGCAGAGCGGGTGAGGGCTATGGGTGTGAAGCCTTTCTACAAGCAGTTCAAGCACAATGGCGTCAATGGTCCAAACATGGCCACCGTGTACAGCGACCAGGGGCATGGTGTCCGTCCGCCGGTGGTGTTCTACAACCGGTCCAACGAAGCAGCGGCGCAGTTGAAGCCTGGCGATTTCGATTGGAACGCAATCTTTGCCGGCGGCGTGCGCTGGTTTCACAGCGGTGGTATTTTCGCAGCCTTGTCGGCAACGACGGGAGAAGTGATCATCGAAGGAATGAAGGCGGCAAAAAAGGCAGGGGCCGTCGTCAGCTTCGATTTGAATTTCCGCGAGAAGTTGTGGAATATCTGGGGCGGCTCGCAGAGAGCAGCCGAGGTTGTCAGTCGCATTGTGGAGAATGTCGATGTACTTGTGGGAAATGAAGAAGACTTGCAGAAGGGTCTCGGTATCCCGGGTCCGGAAGTAGCCGCGACGTCATCACTCGATCCGAAGACTTTTTTTGGAATGATTGGTCAGGTCATTGCGCGGCATCCGCAAATCAAAGCGGTTGCTACGACCCTGCGCGAGGTCCATTTGACAAATCGCCATATTTGGTGTGCCGTGGCATGGGTCAACGGAAAGACGTACATTGCACCGACATGTGAGCTGGGTGTGCTTGACCGCGTAGGTGGAGGCGATGGGTTCGCAAGCGGCTTCATCTATGGCTTGCTCAACGGAGAGACCACCGAAGAAGCTGTGAGACTGGGATGGGCACATGGCGCTCTGATGACAACAACCCCCGGTGACACAACCATGGTCACGGTGGAACAGGTCCGGGCCTTCGCCAAAGGCGGATCGGCGCGCATCCAGCGCTGATGCGGCCTCGCACTGAAGGCTGCGATGACCAGGACTGTTTCCCGAACATTGAACTTACGTTTGATTTCCATACATGATCACATACGCAATGCGGAGGAAAGATAATGGCTGAGCACGATAAACATCTGTATATGATCGTTTTCCCCATTAATGCGCTTGTCGCTTCTCAGTTGAAGCCGACCGAATTCGCCGAGCATTACACCATCGGCAGCGCCAAGCACTATAAAGGAAAAGTGATCTTTGCGGAGATCGATATCAACTTCCGGAACCCCTACTTTGATATCGATCACTACCTTGCTCTGACGGTTCCGCACCCCGACGGCCATCCAAAGAAAACCAAATTCATCTCTTCCTACGCCGTCCTGGAGCACGTTGACCTGAAAGCGATGAAAAATCTGTACCTGGTCACGGCGAACGGTAAGTCGCTGGAACTCACGGCAAAGCCGTACGATGCTGTGAACGAGCCCGGACTGGTGCGCATCTATCAGGAAATGACTCCACTCACCAATCTCGTAGCATCGACGCTGGATCAGCGTTCGTTCGGGAAATACATTACCACCGAAACGAAGTCAAAGGGGGCGCCAAAGATCTGCTTCACGCAATATGATTTCAATGTTGCTGAATTCATGGAGAGGAACAAGAATCGTGAGATTATGTCCTCGCCGATCCCGGAGACCAACCCGGCCCGCATTTATGATTTTCTCCTGGAATTGCAGGCAGAACCATCCAAGAAAACGAAGACCATCAGCCTGAGCACGACACTCGTGGAAGCATCGTATGCGCTGATCAAGCATGGATTCTGGTTTGCTGCGCCCGGCGAGTTGTTGTTTTATCCCATGCCGTCGCACTCCGATCTGGAAAACAAGTATTACGATTGGTGGAGATTTGTCCGGTAAATGCACTGGAACGGTGGCGTACGGTTTCGGCGAACCACCGGTCGATTTTGCTGTACCCTTAATCATCGTTCACAAAGCTGTACGACCAAGGAGGTCGGTTAGTTCCGGAGGTTGTTATGAACATACACTTGTACATGCTCTGTTATCGTTTTGAAGCACTGGTGGCATCACACCTTGAGCCTGAAGCGTTCGGTCGCTACATGGCGATGGGTACTCAGAAGAATGCACGCGGCAATGTACTGTTCTTCGAGATAGATCCAACGTTGAAAAATGATCATTTCAAGATGGACGACATCGCGCAACGGTGCACACCGCACCTGGATGGCAGTCCGAAGCGCAGCAAATACATCTCTGTGTACAGAGTCCTTGAGCATCTCCCTCTCTCAGCGTTCGGGAAACTCCATCTCTGCACTGCTGATGGACGCGTCCTGTCGCTCGATTCTTCCCCCTACGATGCGAAGGCTGAGAAATCCGGGTCAAATCTCTATGAAGAACTCTGTCCCGTCTACCCGCTCGTCGTTTCGGCGCTCCCGCCGTCAGGATTTGTGAAATTCATGACCGACCCGAAGAATCCGGTCAGCGTCCCGCGGCTCTTCTTCGTCGATATGCTCCTCGACCGGGATGAACACGGAAAGCTCGCGGGGTATCTCCCTTATCCGGATCCCCTTCACCTGATCGACTGTGTCAACGATCTGGAAAAAGGGAGTGACAAGAAGACCAAGACGGTTTCACGGTCCCCCCGTCACCACGCATTTTTCCGGACGATCCGTCGCGGATTCTTCCTGGGAGATCAGACCGGCCTGAAGTTCTACGAATTCCCTGATCGCCGCATCCTTGAAGTTGAATACGCGAAATGGTGGAGATCAGCTTCGGAGAGCCTCGTTTCGTAATCACGGGTCTCTTGAAAGGATTACATTCTTGTTCACCGCACAAACCCATGGCGACAGCAACCGTTCGTGATTGGTCCGGTTTCGATCGGGGCACACAGCGATGCTGCGTTGTCAGGGAATAATCGTACCAACGGACATACACAAGCATCCTAACGAGAAATGGTCTTAACAATGAAATCGATAAGAAGATACTTTAAATCTGAGGCCGTCCGACGGGCGTACCTGTTCTTGATGATGGTAGTATTTGCCGCTGTGTACATCTGGCAGATTGGCTATAGTCAGGACAGCACGAAAGTCGTTACGGTCGCCACTGAAACCCATCACTTTGAAGCTTTTTCACTCTTCAGCGATCCGAAGTATTCACCGATGGAGATCTTCAGCCTCCTGTCGGTTCTTGGGATCGCCGTTGCGGGACTTTTTTACGCACTTCTCCTCATGAGGCAGGTGAACGCTGCTGATTCCGGCACGGACAAGATGAAGGAAATCGCGGCTGCGGTTCGCGAAGGGGCGAACGCATACCTTGGCGCCCAGTTCAAGCGAATCGGTCCGCTGATTATCCTCATTACCGTTCTGTTGTTTATTACATACACCGGTGCCGTAGAGGCTTTCCGATGGGGGCGGGCGTTCGCTTTCCTCGTGGGAGCGCTCTTCAGTTGGACGGTGGGATTTGTGGGCATGCGTCTTGCCACGACCGGAAACCTCCGCGTTGCAGCAGCGGCGATGCACGGCTATGGAAAAGCAATGCAGCTCGGTTACCGCACCGGGACTGTGACGGGAATGCTCACCGACGGGTTGGGGTTGCTGGGCGGCACGATCATTTTCCTGATCTTCGGTGACAAGGCGTATGAAGCGTTGCTGGGATTTGGATTCGGCGGAACGCTTCTTGCTCTCTTCATGCGCGTCGGCGGCGGCATCTACACAAAAGCGGCTGACGTTGGAGCGGACCTTGTCGGGAAAATCGAAAAAGATCTTCCGGAAGACGATCCGCGCAACGCGGCGACCATCGCGGACAACGTCGGCGACAACGTCGGAGACTGCGCCGGCATGGCTGCCGATATTTTCGAGAGTTATGAAGTCACCATTGTCGCTGCCATGATTCTTGGAATGGCAACGTTCGGGCACAAAGGAGTTATCTTCCCGCTTCTTGTCCGCGGCATCGGCGTCCTCGGGTCCATCATCAGCACCTACACCGTCCGGGCCGGGGAACATGATGCATCAGACAAAGCACTCAAGAGCGTTCATCGCGGATTCTGGATCGGATCGGTGATCAGCGTGGTCGGGTTCTTCGTCCTGGGGTATTTCTATCTCCATTTCGACGCGGCCTATCTACTGCTGAATCCAACAGCCGCCGCTGGTTTCCCCAATGGCGATCCGGGAGCCCTTTCGACGATTTCATCGTGGGGAATTCCAGGCCTCGATCTGCGACCGGCATGGACCTGTCTCATCGGCGTCTTCCTTGCGGTCGCGCTGAACAAGGTCACCAGTTACTATACGCACACGGCGCACGCTCCGGTGAAGAGTCTGGCGAAAGCCTGCACAACCGGTCACGCCACAAACATCATTCAGGGATTTGCGGTCGGATACGAGAGCACGGTGGCAACGATCATCGTGATTGCGACTGCGATCATGCTTTCCGTCCTCGTCTATGCGGGCACTCCGCCGCTGTTTGTCGCCTACGGCATCGCAATGACGGGTATCGGCATGTTGACGCTCACCGGGAACACGATCTCGATGGACGTGTTCGGACCTGTGGCCGACAACGCCAACGGCATCGGAGAGATGGGATATGAACCGAAGGAGATGGAAGCGGCGAACCCGGGAAGTTACAAGCGCGCCCGACAGATCCTTGCCGACCTTGACGCTGTCGGGAACACAACAAAAGCGGAGACCAAAGGGATCGCAATCGGTTCCGCAGTCATCGCCGCCGTCTCGCTCTTTGCAAGCTTCATCGCGGTGATCGCGGTGGGAAGTGAAGACAAGATCAGTGAGATGACAACAGCGCAGTACCTTATCGAAGCCGGAAAGCTCACCGTCGCTGATCCCATGGTCTTCATCGGGTTCCTCATCGGCGGCGCCGTTCCATTCCTGTTCAGCAGCATGCTCATACGTGCTGTGGGGCGCGCAGCGTTCGATATCGTCCGCGAATGCCGCGAGCAGTTCCGCGATCCTGAGATCTGGGAAGGCACGAAGAAACCGGACTACGGCCGCGTGGTTGATATTTGCACCAACACGGCACAGAAAGAACTCATCGGTCCGGGATTTCTCGCAATCATGGCTCCTTTGCTTGTGGGATTCCTGCTTGGACCGTATGCGTTGGGAGGATTTCTGGCCGGCATGATCCTCACCGGTCAGCTCCTCGCTGTCTTTATGTCGAACGCTGGCGGTGCCTGGGACAATGCAAAGAAGCTGATTGAAGACGGCATCTACGGCGGCAAGGGATCCGACGCGCACAAGGCAGCAGTCACCGGTGATACAGTCGGTGATCCGCTGAAGGACACTGCAGGTCCGGCCGTGAATCCACTGATCAAGGTCATGAACATGGTCAGCTTGCTTGCATTGGGACTGGTGCTCCAATACAACGTAATTGCGCCGAAGCTTGCAGCGCCCGGAACGGAATGGGCGATGAAGACGATCGGTGGGATGGCGGCGCTGCTGTGTGCGTTGGCAATTGCGTGGGCAGTCTGGCAGAGCAAGCGGGAAGGGACCGAGATCACGGATTTTGAAACGAAAGCGAAACCCGCAAAGAAGGGCAGAAAAACCCGGTAAGAAGTCAGGAGCAACACCACATAACCGTAACGGGAAGGTCCATCAATGGGCGTGAAAGTACTCGTAGCATCCAGCACTGAGTTCGATCTCCTCGCATTGGGGGAGTGCATGATTCGATTGAGTCCACCCGGACATCAGCGCATCGAGATCACTCCGGTCTTTGAAGCATACGCCGGAGGGGGAGAATACAACGTTGCGTACGCTCTTTCGCGCTACGGGATGAGAACGAGTTGGATATCACGTCTCGTGGACAATCCGCTCGGTCACTTCATTCAAAATCACGCTCGCACGAGTGGCATGGATCTCAGCGAAGTCATCTGGGTGCCGTATGACGGGTCGGGCCGCACTGACCGGATCGGACTCAACTTCACAGAGGTTGGCATTGGCGTGCGTGCGAGTGTGACGCTCTACGATCGCGGCCACACAGCGGTGGCCCACATGAAATCCGGTGACGTGGACTGGAAACGGATCTTTCAACAACGGAAAGTCCGGTGGTTTCACACCGGGGGAATTTTCACCGCCCTCAGCGACAACTGCGCAGCCGTGGCGTTCGAATCGATGAAGGCAGCGCACGAAGCCGGCACCATCGTGAGCTACGACCTCAACTTCCGTAGCAAGCTCTGGTCGTCGAAGAAAGCGATCGACGAAACAAAGAAACTGATGCCGTTCATCGACGTGCTCATCGGCAACGAAGAAGATTTCCAGCAAGTTCTCGGGTTCCAGGTGGAAGGAACAGATGAACACCTGAAACAGCTGCCGATCGATGGGTACAAGAAAATGGTGCAGCAGGTGGTACGCGCGTACCCGCACATACAAGCTGTGGGGACCACGCTTCGTGAGGTCGTGAGCGGCCTCGTCAACAACTGGTCTGCCATCATGTATTATGACGGTGTCTTCTATCAATCGCGGAAGTACGAGAACCTCGAAATTGAAGACAGAGTCGGCGGCGGTGACGGGTTCTGCAGCGGATTTGTGTACGGCTTGTTGCATGACATGGCGCCCCAGGAGTGCGTGGAGATGGGTGCGGCGCACGGTGCGCTGCTGCAATCCACCCGCGGTGATACGAGCATGGTCACCATGGAAGAAATCAAACACGTGATGGGCGGGGGTTCCGCAAGGATCAAACGGTAGTTCGACGGAGAACCATGGTATTCTATCATAGAGGATCCGAGGATGATGTCCTCCGTGAGGAGGATCTGAGGGCCGGACTACAAGAGGCGCTCGGGAAACTGGGAGCTAGGAAGAAAGTTCTGGCCATTCCGCCGGATTACACGCGGTTTCATTCTCATGCCGGCATCCTGACCCGTCTTGCCTGGGAGTATTACAGGGAACGGCTCACGGATATTCTTCCTGCTCTCGGCACTCATTCGCCCATGCAGGAGAAGGATATACGGTCGATGTTCGGTGAGACCCCTCTCGGACTCTTCCGGATCCACGATTGGCGAAATGACATTGTGACGCTTGGAGAGGTCCCCGCAGAGTTTATCCGGCAGCAGTCTGAGGGGAAACTCAGCTATTCCTGGAAAGCGCAGGTTAACAAGCTGCTTGTGGAGGGCGGGTTTGATCTGATTCTTTCGGTCGGACAGATTGTGCCCCACGAGGTGGTGGGCATGGCAGGCCACAACAAGAATATTTTTGTTGGAACCGGCGGGCAGGAAGGCATCAACAAGAGTCATTTCCTCGGCGCGGTCTATGGGATGGAACGGATGATGGGGCGTGCCGACACCCCCGTGCGGAGAGTGCTCAACTACGCGTCCGAGAATTTTGCACAACACCTGCCGATCGTGTATGTACTGACTGTGGTCGCACGAGGGGCAGACGGTCAGCTGAAAGTGCGGGGCTTGTTTGTCGGAGACGATGCGGAGTGCTTCCACCAGGCAGCGGCGCTATCCCTGAAGGTGAATTTCCAGATACTTGACGAACCGCTCAGGAAAGTGGTGGTATACCTGGATCCGTCTGAATTTAAGAGCACGTGGCTCGGCAATAAAAGTGTGTATCGGACCAGGATGGCAATCGCCGATGGGGGGGAACTCATCGTGTTGGCCCCCGGCCTGAAAGAATTTGGCGAGGACAAGCAGATCGATGTCCTTATACGCAAGTACGGATATGTGACCACCCCTGAAGTGTTGCGGTATGTAGAGAGCACGGAAGATCTGAAACATAACCTGAGTGCTGCTGCCCACCTCATCCACGGCTCGTCTGAGGGACGTTTCTCGATCACGTACTGCCCGGGACATCTCACGAAACAGGAAATTGAGAGCGTCAACTTCCACTACGCCGATTTGAACACGATGATGGCGAAGTACAACCCGGGCACGCTGAGCGAAGGATTCAACACAATGCCCGATGGCGAGAAAGTATTCTTTGTCTCAAATCCCGCATTGGGGCTTTGGGCTCACCGGGATCGATTTCGATAGCAGAGGGAGCATCGTTCCACGTCAGCCTTCACAGTATCTCACCGAACGAATCGAATGAAAGTTGTCATCGATAGGAACATTCCGTTTATCAAGGGAGTGCTCGAGCCGCACGCCGAGGTCCTTTATCTCGAGGGGCATGAGATCGGACAGGCGGACATCCGGGATGCCGACGCGCTGATCGTCCGCACACGGACGAAATGCACACGGAAATTGCTGGAAGGGACCCGGGTCAGGTTTATTGCCTCGGCGACAATCGGGTTTGATCATATCGACACTGCATTCTGTAATGCGAACAAGATTTTCTGGACGAACGCCGCCGGCTGCAATGCATCCTCTGTCCAGCAGTACGTTGCCGCGGCGCTCTTTCACCTTGCCGAACAGCACCGGTTTGAGCTTGCTCAGAAAACCATCGGCATCGTAGGTGTCGGAAACGTCGGCCGCAAGGTGGCGAAGCTCTGCCAGGCGCTCGGGATGAGAGTGTTGTTGAACGATCCCCCGCGCGAACGTCACGAGGGATCAAAGGATTTCGTATCGCTCGATACGCTCATCGACCAGTCGGATATTGTCACGTTTCATGTTCCTTTGAATCCCGATGGCCCGGACAAAACGCTGCACATGGTGGATGAACGACTGCTTGCGAAATTCAGAAAAGATCACATCCTCATCAATTCGTCCCGGGGGGAAGTGGTGGATGGTGAAGCACTGAAATCGGTTCTGAAAAGCAGGCCGATGAAGGACACGGTGCTGGATGTATGGGAGCATGAACCCGATATCGACCCGGATCTTCTTCGCCTCGCTGGAATCGCGACGCCGCATATTGCCGGCTATTCCGCAGATGGAAAAGCCAACGGCACAGCGATGAGTGTGCAGGCATTCAGTCGTTTCTTCGGATTGGATCTTCACGAATGGTACCCTGAAAAAGTGCCATTGCCCGCAAGCACGACGCTCGAAGTTGAGTGCGCCAACCAGAGCACGCAGAACGTGGTCGCGGGTCTCGTGAAGCGCACGTATGACGTACTTACAGATGATGCCAGACTCCGGATGTTTCCGGCGGCATTTGAGAAGCAGCGCGGTGAGTATCCGTTACGGAGGGAGTTCCCGACGTACACCGTCAGGTTGCTCCATGCACGCGATGGACTGGAGCCGATCGTGAAGGCAATAGGATTCAAAACACTACACTAGACACAACAACAGAAAGCAAAAGCATGCAACAACAAGCTGATTTCGGACTCGTTGGATTGGCGGTGATGGGAGAAAACCTTGTCTTGAATATTGAAAGCCGCGGGTTTACAGTTGCGGTGTTTAACCGGACCGTCGACAAAGTTGATCATTTCATTCAGGGGCGTGCTCAGGGAAAGAAGATCCTCGGCGCGCATTCGATCGCCGAGCTCGTGGCTTCCCTCAAAAAGCCTCGCCGGGTTATGCTCATGGTGAAAGCCGGGAAACCGGTCGATGAATTCATCGAGCAGATTATTCCGCACCTGGATGCCGGCGATATCATTATCGATGGCGGGAATTCGCACTTCCCCGACACCATCCGAAGGACAAAGTACCTTGAGTCGAAGGGGTTCTTGTACATCGGGACGGGCGTTTCCGGAGGTGAGGAAGGAGCACTGAAGGGTCCATCGATCATGCCAGGGGGCTCTCCGGCGGCCTGGCCTCAGGTGAAGCCCGTTTTCCAATCCATCGCCGCCAAAGTGGCAGATGGAACCCCATGTTGTGATTGGGTGGGAAACGACGGAGCGGGGCATTTCGTCAAAATGGTCCATAACGGAATCGAATACGGCGACATGCAGCTCATCTGCGAGGCCTATCAGATCATGCACGAATTGCTGGGTATGAACGCTGGCGAGATGCACGAAGTCTTTAAGGGCTGGAACAAAGGGGACCTTGACAGCTATCTGATTGAAATTACGCGGGACATCCTTGACTACAAAGACGTAGATGGCCAGCCGCTCGTGGACAAGATTCTCGATACCGCGGGCCAAAAGGGGACAGGAAAATGGACGAGTGTGACTTCGCTCGATCTCGGAATCCCGCTCACATTGATCAGCGAATCCGTGTTTGCGCGTTGTCTTTCTGCTATTAAAGAAGAACGGGTGGCGGCGTCCGGCGTGCTGAAAGGCCCCGCCACGAAGTTTACGGGCGACAAGAAGGCGTTTCTTGGGGATCTTGAGAAGGCTCTCTACGCGTCCAAAATTGTCTCGTACGCCCAGGGCTTCACCCTGATGCGTGCGGCGGCGGATGAATTCAAATGGAATCTGAACTATGGCGGCATCGCGCTCCTGTGGCGTGGCGGCTGCATCATCCGCTCGGCGTTCCTCGGCAAGATCAAGGAGGCATTCGAGAAAAACCCGACGCTTGCAAACCTGTTGCTCGATCCGTTCTTCAAGGAGAAGATCGCAGCATCGCAGGAAGCATGGCGGCGCGTGATCGCGACCGCAGTGATGCATGGAGTCTGGATTCCCGCATTTTCCACGGCACTGAACTATTTCGATGGGTATCGCAACGCACGCCTGCCGGCAAACCTTCTGCAGGCGCAGCGCGACTATTTTGGAGCACATATGTTTGAGCGGATCGATAAGCCGCGCGGAGAGTTCTTCCATACGAATTGGACCGGCCGCGGAGGAGACACAGCATCGTCGACCTATATCGTGTAACAGCAGGGCGATGTCGTTCGACAACATGAAGCACTTTGACAAAGAGAACGGAGAAACGCATGATACTGGAAAAATATTCCATTGGAGTTGGTGACAGGTTTGGACATCAGGGCGCGGCACAGCTGCAGGCGCTCGAACACGCCGCTCAGCGCGGTGTACAGATAGTACCCGTGTGGAACAAATCATTCCGAGAACATACAATCGTTGGAACAAAACCCGCCGACACGAGAATCGCGGCTGATTCCGCAGTCAAGGAACGCAGCTGGCGCTATGCGCACTACGTCGACGCAGATCATATCAGCTTGAAGAATGTTGATCTGTTCCTCGATTCGAGCAACTTCTATACACTCGATGTGGCTGATTTCATCGGTAAAGCGGCGGAGGAGAAGGACATTGAAGCATTCGTCCGATCGATGATGAAGCATACCGCTGCGTTTCCGCTGGCCGGTGTTCATACGACGACGAAGGTAACGGAAGACGATCTGTATGCAATCGGGCGGAAGTACCTCTTCGCGGTGAAAGAGGCCGGCAGAATCTACCGGCACATCGCTACGAAGAAGGGGGAGGAAAATTTTGTGGCCGAGGTGTCGACGGACGAGGCAAACGAACCGCAGACGCCCGCACAGTTGTTTTTCATTCTGGCTGCGCTTGCGGAAGAAGGTGTGCGCGTACAAACGATCGCGCCGAAGTTCACCGGCTCGTTCCTGAAGGGAATCGACTACGTCGGGAGCGTAGAGAAATTCACGACAGAGTTCGAGGAGGATCTGCTGGTGATTGAGCATGCAATCAAGACGTTCGATCTTCCCAAGAACCTCAAGCTGAGCGTACATTCCGGCAGCGATAAGTTCTCGCTCTATCCGGTGATCCGCCGTGCCATGCAAAAGCAAAATGCAGGCTTGCATTTGAAGACAGCTGGGACGACGTGGCTGGAAGAACTCATCGGTCTGGCGTCTGCCGGTGGAGAGGGACTGAAGATTGCACAGGAAATTTACGCAACTGCTTTCAGCAGGATCGACGAGCTGTGCAAACCGTACGAAACCGTCATCAATATCGACAGGTCGAAGCTTCCCGATCCTCAGAAAATCCAGACATGGGGAAGTGACGACTATGCGTGCGCGCTCAGACACAATCAGACAGATCCCCGATACAATCTCCATTTCAGGCAATTGCTTCATGTTGGGTACAAAGTTGCCGCGGAAATGGGGGATCGCTACATTGGAATGTTGGTGAAGTACCGGGACACGATTGCCAACAACGTTTCCGAAAACCTCTATCAAAGGCATATCGTACCGCTGTTTTTTGGTACCTGAGCCTGTGCTGTAGGCCGGAATCTCATCTTCACCCGAAGGGGCGCTCGTTCTCGTGCTTTTGCAATATTGAGAACGGCGCCCTTTCTGTTGGCCTCAAGTCCCTGAAAACACTTGACAAAACCCGTTTCTTTTCTTAAAGTAGTGTCGCACCGTCATCGGTAAAGTAAACGATTAAGTAACATCAGAGCGCCTGGGTTTCCGCTCATCCGAACCATCGAACCAGATTCGCATCGTCCACGCGAAAAAAGGGTTGCACCGAACCTCCAACCATGCTCTCATCTATAATCAGGAAGCCGAAATCCGAGGCTGATCAATGTGTTCCCGCTCCTGAGCGGCGAGTAAGCAGCCTCTTCACGTTTCCCGATGTTGATTTGCCAAACTCAAATCCTGCACTGGAGTTATCATGAAGTCTTCGCTCTCCATACTTCTCCTTGTTATCATTGTTCTCCTTCTTCCTGCTGCCCTTTTCGGCCAGGCCACTCTCCGGGGTGTTGTCACTGACACGCTCACGCAGGAGAAACTCGTCGGAGTCAATGTTGTTCTCGTTGGTACCGGAATGGGGAACGCGACGAACATCGAAGGTGAATACGCCATCACGGGAATTCCTCAAAAAGTTTATAGTATCCGGATCTCCTGCATCGGTTACGAAGTGAAGACGATTGAAGTGGACTTCTCAAAGAACCCGGCGAAACGGCTGGATGTGAAACTGAATTCCACCGTCATCCAGGGTCAGGAAGTTGTTGTCACCGCACAGATGCGCGGCCAGGTCGCGGCGATGAACCAACAGATCGCCTCAAACACGATCATCAATGTTGTCTCTGAACAAAAGATCAGAGAATTGCCGGATGCAAATGCTGCGGAATCCATCGGTCGTTTGCCCGGAGTTTCCATCCTCCGCTCCGGCGGCGAAGCGAACAAGGTCATACTCCGCGGCCTCAGCGACAAGTTTACAACCGTCACCATTGATGGCGTCAAAATAGCCGCGACAGACGCAGATTCACGCGGTGTCGACCTGAGCACAATCTCTCAGGGCTCATTGTCCGGTATCGAGTTGTCTAAAGCGCTCACTCCGGACAAAGACGCCGATGCGATTGCGGGGAGCGTCAACCTCGTTACGAAAAGGGCGCCCTCCAAAAGACAATTGCAAGCTGACATCAAGGGGGATTACAACAGACTGATGAATTCTGCGAAGCAATATGACCTGAGCCTTCGCTACGGAGAGCGCTTCTTTGACGGGATCCTCGGAGTGCAGGTGAGCGGAAACCTGGAGAACAGGATTCGGAGCAACGAACAGACGACAATCAATTATTCAGACCGCTACGATATCCGTCCAGCCACCTACTTCGTGAGCAATTTCAAGCTGCAGTTTGTCGATGAAGTCAGAAAGCGCGACGGGGGGACGCTGTTGCTTGATGTGAATACTCCGGACAGCGGATCTGTCCGCATGAGCGTAAACTACAACGGCACGCAGCGGGGATACAACACGTTTATGAGAAACTATCCCACAAACAATGCCGGCAGCACTCCCGTCTACTACGAGACCGAAGCCCGGGACCAGAAGGTGACGGCGTTCAATACTTCTGTCCGCGGAGAGAATTTTCTTCAGGGGTTGAGCTTCACGTGGGGCGGAGCCTACGCCCGGTCGGTTGCTGATTTGCCCTTCGACTACTATCTGGATTATTTCGAAGCAATCGGCAGGCGCGATGCGGCCGGGCATGCGACGTCTGGGATGGATCTTCCCCCCAATCTGTATATCCAATCGAATCCCGAAGTCGTTATTCCCTACGCCGTGAACAATTTTGCAGTTGCCGCTATTGACTCCGGCATCTTCAGCACCGAGCGAAACAGCCAGACTGAGCGAAGCGGATACCTCGATGGGAAGGGAAAATACACGCTCGGTGACATGTTTGCCGGCGAGGTGAAAATGGGGGGAAAATACAAGTACACGACGAGGACCAAGGAATCATCCAGACTTTTCGCACCATACTATCTGGGCTTTGCCTGGCAACCGAAGAACCTCACGGGCACCCGGTTTGATTCGTTCTACAAGCGATACCTTGCAAACAGTCAGGTACGCAGCCCTTCGCTCACGGACTTCCTTGATCCTTCTCCGGCGATAAGGGATCTTTTCAATCGCTATACGCTCAATCCTCTCATGAACAGTGATGCTGTTCGGGAATGGTACAATCTGAACAAGAACGGGACCGCAGCGGGGACCGAATACTATACGGACAACACCGCCGACCTTGACTACTATAATATCACGGAACGGTTGGGGGCGGGCTATCTGATGAACACCTTGAATATTGGGCGGGATGTCACTTTTATCGCGGGTTTGCGCGTTGAAAGTGAGTCGAACGACTACGTTTCGCGGTTTGTCCCGGGCACTGGCTCACTCGGAGGCTTTCCGACTCCGACCGGAGTTGTGAAGGACACGACAACGAAATATGAAGAGACGATCTGGCTGCCGAATTTTCACCTGACGGTTCGACCTGCCGAATTTCTCAACGTTCGTCTCGCAGCGTACAAAGCCATTGCCAGACCCGACTACAACGCACGGTTGATCAAGCTTTTTGCTCAGTCGGCCGCGTCAGCGTCTCTCATCGTTGGCAATCCTACCCTGAGGGTATCCAAAGCCTGGAACTACGAAGTGAACACGTCGATTTTCAGCAACACAATTGGTCTTGTCTCTGTCTCCGCGTTCTACAAGGAGATATCAGACGACGTGCACATACTCAGCCAGGGGGGAATTGTCGGTCCGAGGTTCCTTGACAGCCTTGGGATTCACTGGAATACAGCCCTGACAAAAGGGGGATATCAGCTGACCGTTCCCTACAATTCCTCGAAGCCGACAAAGGTGTGGGGATTTGAATTTGAACATCAGGCAAACCTCAGTTTCCTGCCGAGCTATCTGCAGTTCCTGGTGCTGTCGTACAATTTCTCCATCGTGCGATCGGAAGCGCATCTCGTTGCGACCCTCATCGACACGAATTGGGTCGTCCAGCATACAGACTTCGGTGATATTGCGACGCCATTTTATTCCAACCGCATCATCGATCGCGTGCAGAAGTTGGATGGACAGCCGGAGTTCTATGGAAATGTGGCGCTCGGCATCGATGTCGGTGATTTCTCCGCCCGCATGTCGGTGTTCTACCAGGGGCAGTTCAATCGAACCTTTTCGCCGGGAGGATTGACGGACGGTATTACCGGTAAGTACACGCGTTGGGATCTGACGGTCAAACAACGATTCTCGGATCATGTTGCTTTGCTTATGAGTGTCAGCAATCTGATGAATGTCGAAGAAAGTACGTACACGACGAACAGGGTGTACGACTGGACGAGGCTCAATGTCAGCCAGCGGTACGGCATGACGGCGGACTTCGGTGTGAGGGTGGATTTTTAAGGATACGACTATGGGTGGGATGGCGTTCGACCACAGAGCCCCCCTCCTGATGAATGGCAACACGAATGTGGTTCTTCTCCCATAACTCAATACACCTACACTTAATCAAGAGGATCGTCTCATGAAAAACACGCGGACCATGTTGTGCCTCATCTGCCTGGTCTTCCTGCTTCCCGCTCTTCTGTTCTCGCAGGAACTGCGGCTCGTGCCGTGGCTCGGGCAAGGGAGTCAATATTTGAACCAGCAAATTGCAGCTGATACCGCGGCAAACGGCAAGCTGCCAAACCGCGTCTATGTGCTGACACGCGGAGCGCTCTATCTTTCCAACGCAGTGTTTACGAACACGGGCAACTGGACGCTGCGGATTAAAGCGAATGACAGCTCGACGACCAAGAAACCGGTGGTCATGCTCTACCCGAGCGGAACCGGCACAACGCCGTGGAATCCCCCGGGCAATTTGTTCCAGCTTGGCGGAAGTCTCTCGATGAAGAATCTGGAGGTGACGGGATTTTATGAACTCGTCGACACGAATCGCTGGAACATGCAGGGAGCGTTGATCAATATTCCGTCAACGATCTCGGGCGTCAGCATCACCATCGATAGTTGCATCATCTCGAACTCCAATGGCAACCATATCCGTACGGATGGTGTCCCATCCGTCGTCAAGATCACGAACAGTGTCTTTGCCAATATGGGGTACCTGGGACGGTCGAACCTGGGAGCCGGCAAGGCGATTGACCTGAGAAATGTAGCGTGCGACTCGTTGATCATGATCAATAATACCTTCGTGAATTGGCTGGATCGTATTGTCCGTCACTATCCGGCTTCTGGGGCCACTGTGACGGGTGAATTGAAATACTTCATGTTCGATCACAACACGCTCGTGAACGGCACGTCGTACCACGGAATGCTTTCGCTCGGTTCCGTGGGGAGCAAAGTCATCATCACGAACAACTTCTTGCTCGATCCGTTCATCATGGGGAATGACTCCGATATCTCGCGGCAGGCAGAGTTTATCCCGAGCGGTGAGTTGGATAAGTTCGGCAAAGCACGCATGAACTGGATCTTCTCGTATCCGAATACGACGACTCAATGGACGATCTCCAACAACTATTACGCCATCTCTGATTCCGGGCAGGCGTTCTACAATCAGTTTGCTTCTGTCGGTGTCACGGGGGAGGGTTCGCCCCTGACATGGCACATCAACGGCAAACTGGGTGCCGATTCAGTGAACGCATTCAAGAAAGTAAGTGTCACGTTGCCGAAAGTGCCGGCCACAATGACGCAACTCGCTCGTTGGTACAGGGCAGACAACGGCGGCAAGAAAGGCAAGAATACACCGGGTGCGTGGACCTATGGCACGGCGACAGACCCGAATGACTATGATCGCTGGGGTTACGCGAAGCTGCGCGATGAACTGAACTGCGCATATCCTACGACCTCTTCTATCTACGCAGCCGGAAACGACGGTTTTCCTGCGGGTGATTTGAACTGGTTCCCGACGAAGAAAGCCCAGTGGTTGACAAGTACACCTACAGGACCTGGCCCAGCATCCGTAGTCTGGAACCTCATCCTGCCGGACAGTGCGAATCCCTCCACAACCGTTGGGAACGTGGTTGGCCAGCCGATCAGCGGCAGCGAGTTTTTCGTTCGCAGTTTCACCGGCACGCCGAATGGTCCGCTTGGCACAGGAAACATGCGCTGGTGGCCATCAGCTGACGGCGGAATAACCGGTACTTCGTGGGGTCCCGAAACTGGAGAAGTGGCGACACGCTACATCCAGTTACAGGTTGCGCCGAAGTCGGGTTATGCTTTTGTGGTCGACTCGGTTTCCTTCTGGAGCTGCGGCGGCGGCACGGGCAGCATGAGGTTCAATGCCTACTATTCAACGGATGCCGCATTTGCCAGCAAGATACGAGCGAATGCCGATACGGTTACCCTTCCCAATTCGGGGAGCGTGACAGCTACGACACGCTACGCCTACAAAATCGGGGCCACGGTTCCGAACGGCAAGACGTTATACTTCCGGATCTATCCTTGGTACACAGGAGCAGCATCCAACTCAAAGTACGTATACACCCAACTTGCTGAAATCAAAGGCTCCACGACCGTTGCAACTGCAGTGCGCGATGAGGACATCATTCCGCGGTCAATAGAGCTTTCTCAGAATTACCCGAATCCGTTCAACCCGTCCACCACGCTGCAGTTCTCGCTGTCGAAGAGTGGCCCTGTGACCCTCGATGTCTTCAACATCCTGGGCCAGCAGGTTGCAACCCTCGTGAACGAGGTGTTGTCTGCTGGGAGTTATCATGTAAACTTTGACGCGTCCGCATTGAGTTCGGGTATCTATTTGTACCGTCTCCAGGCTGGGGATGTCGTACAAACGAAGAAAATGATCTTGATGAAGTAACTTCCAAGAGCATCTCTCTTGTGAACGGGGCTGGACGGTGCCTTCTCCAGCCCCGGCACAAGATTCTTCTCCTGGTCGTTGTGACCGTGCGGCTGGGGACAGGGTGCATACCAAGGGGCAGGCAATTTCGCAGTAGCGTTCGCTCGTCTTTTTCCCACAGGTTCATAGCCTCCCGCTCTCAGACTCTGCTCTCCCTTCATAACGCTTCTCTTGGTGCTCCCGCGGGCGCTTATTGTGATGATCAATTTACTAACGCAATGAAAACGCAACTCCGTAACCGCGTCACTCGACAGCTTTGTCGGCTCTTTGTATTCGTGGCCTGTTTCTGCTTCTATTCACCGCTTCGCTCCCAGGCATCGTACGATTTTGTCGTTGCCCGGGATGGAAGCGGCAATTTCAAAACGATCCAGGAGGCAATCACTGCCTGCCGGGATTACGCCGAACGGCAATATGTTATCTTCATAAAGAACGGGGTGTACAACGAGAAACTTCTTATCCCCACATGGAAGACGCACATTGCGATCATCGGCCAGGATGTGGACAGCACGGTGATCACGTACAACGATTATTCGGGGAAGACAGACTCGCTAGGCAGGAAATTCAATACGTTCACGTCGTTTACGTGCATGGTGGCGGGGAACAACATCACCTTCGAGAATATCACATTCGTCAACTCCGCAGGACGGGTAGGCCAGGCAGTCGCTCTTCATGTCGAAGGAGACCGCTGCATTTTCAAGAACTGCAGGCTGGTGGGAAATCAGGATACGTTGTTTTCGTCAGGCGAGAACAGCCGGCAATATTATGTGGGATGCACAATCGAGGGGACGACAGACTTTATCTTCGGGGCTGCGACCGCGGTGTTTGAGAATTGCACGATCATCAGCAAAGTGAACTCGTACGTTACCGCCGCTTCGACACCCCCGACACAACAATACGGTTTCGTGTTTCTTCGCTGCAGGCTGCTTTCGGACAGCGTCGGGCGAAAGGTGTATCTGGGTCGACCGTGGCGCCTCTATGCCTACACGACGTTTGTGAATTGCGAGATGGGGGAGCACATCCGGCCGGAAGGGTGGCATAATTGGAGTAAGCCTGAAGCTGAGACAACAGCCCGTTATTCCGAGTACAACAGCACGGGCCCAGGAGCCAACCCCGCTTCCAGAGTCACGTGGTCGCGTCAGCTGACGAAGGTGGAATCGGGCCTCCTCATGACGCGCAATGTTTTGAAGGGGTTCGACAACTGGGATCCTACGAGTGCTCGTTGAAAGTTGAGAGCGCGCACCCGCCCATTAGTTAATGCAATGCTCATGAACCGTCGTTTCTTAGTCGTGATGATAATTGTTGGTGTGCTGGGAGTTGGTCTCCGGGTTGATGCGCAGGTGCGTGCTTTCCCCGGAGCGGAGGGGGGAGGGATGTATACCAAGGGCGGACGAGGTGGAAAAGTGCTGGAAGTAACAACTCTCTTCGATACGAACGCTACCAACGTTCCGGGCACATTGCGGTGGGCCGTTAATCAAAGCGGTGCGCGCACTGTGGTGTTCCGGGTCTCCGGGACAATGATTCTGGTTTCAGATCTCAAAATTTCAAGGGACTCAATCACGATAGCGGGTCAAACATCCCCCGGCGATGGGATCTGTCTCCGGAAGTATTCCTTGGTCGTCAGCGCAAATGAGGTCATTGTCCGCTACCTGCGAGTTCGCCTTGGCGATGAATCGGGAGGGGAAAGTGACGCGATGAGCGGGTTTACAAACGCGACCACGGGGTACAAAAACCACATTATTGTCGATCACTGTTCGGCGAGTTGGAGTCAGGACGAAACACTCTCGTACTACGGCAACGACTATGTGACCGTGCAATGGTGTATCATCAGTGAGAGCCTTTACAATTCGAGTCACCCGAAGGGGGCTCATGGGTATGGCGGAATATGGGGTGGGAAGGATCACACCTCGTTTCACCACAACCTTCTGGCACACCATTCCAGCCGCAATCCAAGGCTGTCAGGGTTGGGCACGACGACCGCGTGTTTCAATATCGATTTGCGAAACAACGTTATCTACAACTGGGGATTCAATAGCGCGTACGGCGGAGAGGCAAGCACGGCGAATTTTGTCAACAACTACTACAAGCCGGGACCTGCCACGAAGAGCAGCGTGAGGTCAAGGATCTATAATCCTTCCGACACGGTCGGCCGATGGTATGTCGAGGGCAACTTTGTTGAGGGGAATCCGACGATCTCGAACGACAACTGGGCCGGTGGCGTAGTGCCGACAATTGCACCGAAGGATCTTTCAAGTCTCAGAGCAAGCACACCATTTCCTGTTCTTCCGGTGATCATGCAATCCCCACAGCAGGCATACGACCTTGTTCTGCAATATGCAGGGGCTGCTTTCCCTACACGCGACACAGTCGATAGCAGAATTGTCTATGAGACTCGATCCGGTACGGTGACCTTCGGAGGCCGGACGTATGCGAAAGCACAGGGGTTTGACACGACAAGAGTGTACGGGATGATCGATTCGCAGACGGACGTGGGGGGATGGCCCACGCTGAAGAGCATTGCCGCTCCGGTTGATAGTGACCACGACGGAATGCCTGATGATTGGGAATCGTCTCATGGCCTCAATCCCGCTGATGCCACCGATCGCAATCTCGTGGGCGCGAATGGTTATACGATGCTTGAGAAATATCTCAATGAGCTTGTCGGAAGCGATCCGTCCACAACAACGGAAGTGAGATACGGGAGCACGGTTCCGGGTCAATTCTCGCTTGACCAGAACTATCCGAACCCGTTCAATCCAAGCACAGCTATTAGCTATCAGCTATCAGCTCAATGCTTCGTTACGCTGAAAGTTTTTGATCTTCTTGGACGCGAAGTCGCCATGCTCGTCGATGGGCGGTTTGCTGCGGGATCATACCGGACCATGTTCGATGCATCGCGTCTGAGTTCAGGTGTATATCTATATCAACTACGCGCCGGGGACTTTGTCCAGACGCGCAAAATGGTCCTTATGAAGTGATGCTGCCCGGAGCTTCGCACGGAGGACTGGATGGCGAACGAGCTATCGCCAGGCAGACATACTTTCTTTCAAAGATTCTCCAACTCAACAACGATACGGCGCCGCGATCCCATGCACTCCAACTGAGAGAACCATGAACAAGACACATCTTGGAATACTGATTCCCCTTCTGTTGCTGGCACCGTTACCATGCGGTGGCAGCGGCAACACGCAACCGGCAAAAACCGATGTCGTTGCTTCGCCGTTTCCCGATTCCATACAAATACCCGCATCGTGGCCATGGTCCAAGAGGATCGCAGAGTCATTCGTGCTGCGTCATGCGGGAGCAGTAACGTACGACTCTCTCTCACCCAACCAGCGTTGGAACTACGAGCAGGGGCTCATGCTTGTGGCGTTGCGCAGCATGTGGCTGCATTCGAAAGATCAGCGTTACTTCGATTTCATCAAAGGGAATCTCGATCAGTTTGTTGAAGAATCGGGATCCATCAAAACGTACAAGTATGAAGACTTCAACATCGACAATATCGCCGTCGGCAGAGCATTGCTCACGGTCTATGAGGCGACGAAGGAGCAAAAATACAAGAGCGCCGCTGACACGCTCAGAAAACAGCTTCAGAACCAACCAAGGGCGAATGAAGGGGGATTCTGGCACAAGCAAATCTACCCCTACCAGATGTGGCTGGACGGATTGTTCATGGGTGAACCATTTTACGCTTGGTATGCGGTGATGACGAAAGAGCCGCGTGACTATGACGACATCGTGAACCAGTTTGTATTTATCTACAAGCACACCCGCGATCCGAAAACCGGATTGTTGTATCATGGTTGGGATGAAAGCAAACAACAACGATGGGCTGATCCGAAGACCGGTTGCTCCCCGCATTTCTGGGGAAGAGCAATCGGATGGTACGCAATGGCGCTCGTGGATGTGCTCGACATTCTCCCGAAGGACTATCCTCGCAGGAAAGAGCTGCTGCCGATTCTCAGGGATGTGTCGGCCGCGCTGCTGAAATTCCAGGACAAGAAGACTCACTTGTGGTACCAGGTTCTGGATCAGGGGACCCGGGAAGGAAATTACCTGGAAGCGTCCGCGTCGGGCATGTTCGCCTACGCCTTTGCCCGGGGGGCAAACAAAGGCTATCTGCCCAAGACGTATATGCGATCAGCCAAAGAAACGTTCAAGGGAATTGTCGACAACCTGGTGTCTGTTAAAGCGAATGGCTTTGTCGATCTCCTCCATACGTGTCAGGGAGCCGGGCTCGGGGGAAAACCTTACAGGGACGGAAGCTATGAATACTATGTCGGTGAGGCGCAACGCGTGAACGACATGAAAGGATACGGCCCGTTTCTGCTGGCTTCTATAGAAATTGAACGTGCAGCGGGGACGACCCGGAGCGCACGGAAATAGATGATCAAGTGTAATCTGCGGTTGTTACTGAATCGACCATCGGTCGAAGGAGCGTGTGTGTGAAACGTTCAGCTCATATTACTCTGGACGACATCGCCAAGAAACTCAAGGTCTCGCGCGTGACAGTCTCGAAGGCACTGCGGGGTCATCCTGATATCTCCGAAAAGACGGCGAATCGGATAAGAAAACTCGCAAGCGAACTAGGCTACAGCCCGAACTTCATCGCGAGAAACCTCTCCGCGCGTCGCTCGAACATGCTCGGAGTCGTTATTCCGAAGATTGCCCACTTCTTTTTCGGATCGGTGATCGAGGCGATCTATAACACTGCATTCGACCACAACTATGAAACCATCCTCACGGTTTCGCAGGAAAACGCGGAGCGTGAGAAGAAGCATATCCAGACGCTCGTTTCGATGAGAGTTGACGGCATGATCATCTCGGTATCGCAGGAAACCAGGGACGCCGAGATCTTCAGGTGGATCAAGAAGATGGGAATCCATGTCGTATTTGTCGACCGCATGCCAGGCCCCGGCATTCCCGGCTTCAGCAGCGTGCTGGTCGATGACAAGGGCGGAGCGTTTCAGGCGATCGAGCATGCAATCAAAACAGGATATCGCAAGATCGGTTTCGTCGGCGGCAACCCTGAAATCAACATCGGCCGGAACCGGCTTCTTGGTTTCGAGCAGGCGATGAAACAATACAATGTACCCATCAACAGCGCATGGGTTGTTCATGCCGGCTTCGGCAAGGCTGACGGCTACGAAGGATTCAAGCGGTTGTATCAGAGCGGGCAAATGCCTGAGTTTGTATTTGCGGTGACCTACCCGGTGGCTCTCGGCATTTATGAAGCGGCGAAAGAACTTGGCCTCCGTATCCCGGACGATATCGACATTATTTGTTTTGGAGACAGCGACGTCAACCGGTTTCTTTCTCCTTCGCTGAGCTGTGTCCACCAACCGACCCAGGAGCTTGGGACGAAAGCGGTGGAGATGATTCTCGATATGATCAATAACTCGGGTGAAGTGCGCGAACAGCACCTCGAGATTCCGACCGAGTTGATACTGCGTGAAACCTGTCTCGTCAAGAAGCCAACGCGTGTCGAGGCCCTGAAGCCGATCGGCGCCAGGGCGGCGGCAAAAACGAACTAGGAGGATGCGGAAAAAGGCATCCAAAGGACAAACTTCGTCAGGCTGAGCGAAGTCGAAGCCTGTTGTTTGCCTCAATTGAGACGTTTCGTCCCTCGACCTCGCTCGGGACCGCTCAACGTGACGCGAACTTAGTTTTTCCGCATCCTGCTAGACAAGCAGAGCATCGAGAACAGGTTTCTCTGAGGATGGGGACTGAGCAGAAACAACCATCCAGGGCAAAACCACCGAGTTGAAACATCAACGTAAACAAAAGGTGTCTTTCATGCAGATACGCCAACGGCTGCTTATCCTCACTGTTATTTTGACACTCACATTGCTCTTGCCAGGCTTCTTCGTTGAAAGTTCTGTTCGGGTGTTTCTCATCGGTGATTCGACGATGGCAGACAAGCCGGTTATCGGCACGGCGGAACGCGGCTGGGGGCAGGTATTTCCGCTCTTTTTCGGTGACGATGTTCTCATCGAAAACCACGCCCGCAACGGCCGCAGTACAAAAAGCTTCATTGCAGAAGGACGATGGCAGACGGTCTGCGAGAAACTGAAGCCGGGCGACTGGGTCTTCATCCAGTTTGGGCACAATGATCCAAAGAAAGAAGATACCTCCCGGTACGCCGAACCACGCACCGACTACAAGAAGAACCTGCTCCGTTTTGTCAACGAGACCCGGTCCAAAGGGGCTCATCCCATCTTGCTCACGCCTGTCAGCCGGAGAAAATTTGATAAAGAGGGTAAACTTGTTGACACTCACGGCGAATATCCCGGTATCGTGCGGGAAGTTGCAGCAGACGAGAAAGTCCCCCTGATCGATCTACACAAGAAAAGCATGCAGCTGATTCAGAAGATGGGACCAGACGAATCCAGGAAAGATTTCCTCTGGGTTAAACCGGGTTTCCTCTCAGCGTATCCCGCCGGAAAGGAAGATGATACCCATTTCACTGAATCCGGGGCTCTGAAAATTGCCCGCCTCATCGCAGACGATCTGCAGGAGCTTAAGCTTCCGCTGAGCAAGTCTCTCAGACCATTCGATGCGAACACGGTCGTGGGAATCAACAAGATGGTCGTTCTCGACCAGTTCTACAACAACGAGTGGAAGAAGAATGCGAAGGGAGTGTCCGAACGATTTCACTATGTGTGGCATGACACGGCGAACTCGGGGTTCTCTATCCTCGGAAGCAAGATCGTGAACCTGGGTGCGTCTCTCGACACGCTGTCCGAAGCTCCTACGCCGCAAAACCTCCGCCGGGCAAGCATGTACATTATCGTTGATCCGGATACGCCTCTGGAAACGGAGCGGCCCAACTACATGGATGATGCTGCCGCTGAGGCTATTGCTGACTGGGTGAAGAACGGCGGCATCCTCGTCCTTATGGAAAATGATAAGGGGAATGCTGAGTTTGAACATTTCAACAAACTGCCGGAGAAATTCGGCATCCATTTCAACGAGGACAGCAGGAACAAGGTGACGGGCAATGCGTACGATATGGGCAAGTTCGACGTCTTTCCGGATCACCCGATGTTCAAAGGGCTCAAGAAGATATACATGAAGGAAGTTTCCACTCTCACGATCGAATCCCCGGCTTCCGCCGTGCTGACAGATCACGGTGACGTGATCATCGCGTATGCAAAGGTGGGGAAGGGAGGAGTCTTCGCGGTGGGAGATCCCTGGCTCTACAACGAGTACATCGAGCACCGGAAACTCCCCGTGGAGTTTGAAAATGACAAAGCGGCAGAAAATCTCTTCCGCTGGCTGCTCGGGAACGCATCACCGGTACTTGCCTTCTGAGAAAAGGACCAACGTGCGCCTTCTGGCAATACTGTGTACGATAGCTCTGGTGTCCATCGGACAAGTCGCGCGATCGCAGCAGCCGTCTGCGCGGAAAGACGTCTGGACGCCCGACAACGGCGATGGTTCATATGCGAACCCGATCATCTATGCCGACTATTCCGACCCGGATGTCATTCGTGTTGGGGACGACTACTATATGACGTCGTCGAGCTTCTCGCATTTCCCTGGACTCCCGATTCTCCACTCCAAAGACCTCGTGAACTGGACCATCATCGGTCACGCTGCGCCGCACTATCCGTACAACGAATTTGATGTGCCGCAACATGGGAAGGCCATTTGGGCTCCGTCCATGCGTTACCACAACGGCGAATTCCACATTTATTTTGGTGATCCGGACAGGGGGGTATTTCTGACGAAGGCGAAGAACCCGGCCGGACCCTGGGAGCCGCTCCGCCTGATCCGAAAAGTCACGGGGTGGATTGACACATGCCCATTCTGGGACGACGATGAAAACGCGTACCTGGTTCACGCATGGGCGAACAGTCGTGCAGGCATCAAGAGCATTCTCGCCGTGAACAAGATGAACAGGGATGGGACTGAGATCCTCGACGATGGCATCGTCGTGTTCGTCGGCCATTTCAGTCACCCGACCATCGAGGGGCCGAAACTGTACAAACGCAACGGCTACTACTATATCTTTGCTCCTGCGGGCGGCGTGAAACCCGGATGGCAGACCGTTCTTCGCTCGAAGAACATTTTTGGACCGTACGAGGACAAAAAGGTTCTGGAACAGGGAAGCACGAACGTCAACGGTCCACATCAGGGAGCCTGGGTCGATACAAAGACCGGCGAGGATTGGTTTGTCCACTTTCAGGATCGATATGCCTACGGGAGGATTGTCCATCTCCAGCCGATGCGGTGGGAACATGACTGGCCCATAATCGGATCCGACTACGACAAGAATGGTATCGGCGAACCAGTAACAACGCACAAGAAGCCAAATGTCGGTGCGACGCATCCGATCGAAGTGCCGCAAACGAGTGATGAATTTGATTCCTCAACACTCGGGCTGCAATGGCAATGGGAAGCCAACTTCAAGAGCAGCTGGTATTCACTCAACGCCAGGAACGGGTGGCTCAGACTCTATTCCCAATCCCCTTCGCAGAAGAACAGGAACTTGTGGACCGTTCCGAATCTGATGCTCCAGAAGATGCCGGCTCCGAAGTACTCCGCAACGGCGAAGGTTGATTGTGCAGCACTTTCGGTTGGAGAGAGATTTGGCCTCGTGGTCTTCGGACTCGATTATTCCTACATTGGAATCGGCAAGGCGGATAAGGACTACACCATTTCGCAGATTGTCTGCACGAAAGCCGACAAAGGAACGCCGGAAGAAACCCTGGCATCGGTCGGGGTCTCAGGATCGGAAATCTATCTTCGCGTAGAAGTTCACCCTGAGAACGAATCAGATAGTATCGCCAACGTTCTTTGCTCCTTCAGCTACAGTACGGATGGTATGTTGTTTCTTCCACTTGGAACGACATTCACAGCGCGCGAAGGGCAGTGGGTGGGAAGCAAAGTTGGAATATTTTCTTTGAATTCGGACGCATCGAACAAATCGGGGTACGCAGATGTCGATTGGTTCAGAATTGATCGGTTGAAGAGATGAGAGACTGATGTCATTTCGAAAAAGGAAGCGCTGTTAGTACAATCAATGAAGGAGTTACAGGATGCATAAGCGAGTACGCACGGGATTCGTCCTTGCCGCCATGAGCGCACTGTTGTCGTGCCCTGTGGCCGCGCAATGGTCTGCAACGCTGGAACAGGAAATCAAGTCGTACACTGCCAATCTGCCGTTCGCGATGCCTCAGATCCAACTGCCTCAGATCCCGGCGCAGCAGATGAGCATTGTGGACTTCGGAGCCGTGGCCGACGGGCACACGATGAACACCACAGCGATCAACAACGCGATCCAGGCGTGCGCGAAAAAGGGAGGGGGAACAGTTGTGATCCCGCCGGGAACGTGGCTCACCGGACCAATCGGGCTTCAGAGCAATATCGAACTCCGTATCGAAACCGGCGCACTGGTGATTTTCAGTCCGAAGTTTGAAGACTACGCCGTGCCGACAAAAGGGAACCGGGTCACGTCGCCGATTCATGGTCAAGAGTTGACAAATGTCGCCATCACCGGAACGGGGACGTTCAATGGCAACGGTCATTACTGGCGCCCTGTCAAGAAGGAGAAACTCACCGCCAAACAGTGGAAAGACCTGGTCGCCTCAGGGGGCGTGGTCACCCCAGACGGCAAGATGTGGTGGCCTTCCAAGGAGGCGATGAACGGCGAGGAATTCCTGAAGAACCTTCGCAGAGAAAACAAGAAGCCGACACCGGAAGAGATCGCCGGGGCAAGGGAGTTCCTCCGTCCGACAATGCTCGATCTGGTCGGATGTAGCAGAGTGCTCATCGATGGTCCGACGTTTACCAATACCCCGGGCTGGGCACTGCATCCGTCGGACTGTGACAATGTCATCATCTGTAACACAACCGTTATCAACAATTGGTGGGGGCAAAATACTGACGCTGCCGATATCGGTGCGTGCAGGAATGTACTGTTCTTCAAAAACGTGCTGGATGCCGGTGATGATGGCATCTGCATGAAGTCGAACGTTGTCAAGAACAGGGAATTTGCTCTCGAAAACATTGTCATTGCCGACTGCATCGTGTATCACGGCCACGGCGGTTTCGTCATCGGCAGCAATACCGACGGCGGGATACGAAATATTTCCGTCAGGAATTGCACGTTCATCGGAACGGATATCGGTCTGCGGTTCAAGTCGGCTCGTGATCGGGGTGGCAAGGTGGAGAACATCTTTGTCGATGGTATTCGGATGAAGGATATTGCGACCTCAGCCATTCTGTTTGATATGTTCTATGAAGGGAATGCTGATTTCGATCCGGCGAAAGCGAAGATCCCGTACTTCCGGAATTTTGACATCAGGAACATCGTGTGCGACGGAGCGAAGAACGCTCTCTTCGTACGCGGACTCGCCGAAGCGCCGATTCAAAGCGTCACCTTGAAAAACATCGCCATAACGTCTGATGAGGCGATGAGTATGGAGGACGCAGATGGATTCACGCTGCTTGACGTGTGGCTGAATTTCAAATCCGGACCGGTCCTGTCGGTGAAGAACACGAAAAACGTGCAGCTTGAGAAAATCACGACGGCATCGCAAGCCGCCCTCTTCCTCCGCGCTCAAGGAGCGAGCACGGAGAGGATCCGCGTGCAACGGGGCGACATAGCCAGGGCGAAGAAAGACATCGAACTTGGTCAAGATGTGAAACAGGGAGCGATAGTCATTCAGTGACGCGTAGCCGCGGGTCCGTCTATAGGCGGCTTTGGTCAGGGTAACAAGAGAAAGGGAAGTTCTGACGTGAGTTGTTTGCGATTGAGTGGCTGGGCGGTGTTGATGGTGCTGGTTCTGCATGTGAGTCCTGCACAGACGACGGTGTATGTGTCTCCGACGGGAAGTGACACGAACGCTGGTACGATCGATCAGCCGTTCAAATCAGTTTCAAAAGGTTTGACCGCGGTCGGGGCGAGTGGTGTCGTCATCCTGCGCGGCGGTGTCTATCTGCTCGGCACGTCCAAGCTGAGCTTGAGCAAAATCGCTCAGGCAGGAAGTCTTATCAAACTGTGGGCGTATCCGGGCGAGACGCCGATTCTTGATTGCACCGGCAACACGTCAGACGGCATCAGCGTCAGCGGAAGCTACTATCACCTGAAGGGTCTTGAGGTGAGGAATGCCGGCCACAACGGCATCAACATCTCAGGAAACTACAACATCATCGAGAATTGCGCGATCCACGACAATAAGAATACGGGGCTCCACCTTACCGGCTCAGCGGCTCCGGGACCGTCGAACAACCTGATTCTCAATTGCGATGCATATCGCAATTACGATCCTCCAATCGGTGGCAACGCAGACGGATTCAGCGCAAAATGGACGGTGGGGCCGGGCAACGTGTTTCGGGGATGCAGAGCGTACTTGAACTCCGATGACGGCTGGGATCTCTGGATGGCCACCGGCTCCGTGCTTATCGACAGTTGTTTCGCATTTCGCAATGGCGTCGATGTCTGGTATTCCGGCAGTTTCGATGGCAATGGAAACGGTTTCAAGCTCGGGGGCAACTTCATTTCGACCCCGCACACCGTCAAGAACTGTGTCTCGTTCGACAATGCCGCCAACACCGGTCGCGGTTTCGATGAAAACAACAACACCGCCGGGCAAACTCTCTACAACTGCACGGCATTCCGGAACAAGGGGGACAATTTTCATTTCAAGAACATCGTCGATTCCGGACAGACACACATCATCAAGAACTGCATTTCACTGGAAGGAGTGGTCGGGATTTCCAGCGGTACGCAGGTAGCAAACAGCTGGCAGGGGTTTACCGTCTCGGCTGCAGACTTCAAGAGCATTGATACTGCATTTGTAACAGCACCGAGAAACGCTGATGGAAGACTGCCGGCATCGTCATTTCTCCGCCTTGCGGCGTCAAGCCGGATGATCGATGCGGGCATCGATGTCGGATTGCCTTACACTGGCAGCGCTCCCGATCTCGGCGCGTTCGAAGCGGGACCCCTGACGCGAGTTGGTGACGAGGCAATGGCAAGACCGGAGTTCAGGCTTGCTCAGAACTATCCCAATCCGTTCTCCGCCGGAGGCGGATCCGCCTATGGCGGAAATCGAACAACGGTTATCAGCTATCAGCTGTCAGCGGTCAGTGTTGTGAGACTCAGGGTGTATGACGCGCTCGGCAGAGAAGTTGCAGAACTTGTGAATGATGTGCTTCAACCCGGTGCGTACACGGTGCGATGGGATGCATCGTCGTTCTCAAGCGGAGTCTATTACTGTCGCCTTCAAGCGGGCGCAGCCTCAAGCACGAGCAGAATGATTTTAACGAAGTAGAATCTCAGGGAGGATTTGCAATGGATTCCGACAACATGTTGACTCGGAGAAAATTTGTCGCATCAACGGCAACTGCCGCAGCAGGAGCTGTCATTCTGAATCAGATGCCCTCGATCACGTTGTCACAGCCGTTCGCGCCGAAACGACGGCTCGCCATGGTTGGTACGGGCCATCGCGGAACCGGGATGTGGGGAACAAGCGTCCTGAAAGACTATGGAGACCTTGTCGAGTTTGTAGGCCTGTGCGATATCAACCCGGGGCGTGCCGAGACAGCAAAGAAAATGCTCAACGCCTCCTGCCCCACATTCACGAACTTCGAGGAAATGATCACGAAGACCAAACCCGAGACGGTCATCGTGACGACGGTTGATGGGACGCACCACACGTTCATCGCGAAAGCTCTTGAAATGGGCTGTGATGTGATCACCGAGAAACCGATGACGACGAATGAGCAGAAGCTCAAGGTCATCCTCGACGCGGCGAGAAAATCGCAGAACAAACTGATCATGGCGCACAACTATCGGTACCCGCCCACGGCAGGAAAGATCAAAGAACTGCTCATGCAGGAACGGGTTGGACGCATTACATCGGTCGATTTTCACTGGTACCTGGACGTGTATCATGGGGCAGACTACTTCCGCCGCTGGCACCGCCTGCGGGAGAGTTCAGGAACGCTCCTGAATCACAAGGCATCACATCATTTCGATCTTCTAAACTGGTGGATCGATTCCGATCCGGAAGAAGTACACGCGTTCGGTGCACTTGAATTCTACGGGAAGAATCACGAGTTCCGCCACACGCATTGCCGTCCGTGTCCCCACAAGGACAAATGTAAGTTCTTTTTTGACCTCACGAAGGACAAACGGCTGATGCAACTCTATGCTGATAATGAGAAGTATGACGGTTACACCCGCGATGGATGCGTGTGGAAGGAGGACATTGACATTTTCGACAAAATGGCGGTACAAATCAGGTACGCAAACAAAGTCCAGGTGAGCTATTCCCTCACCACCTATTCGCCCTACGAAGGATTTCGTATCGCCTTCAACGGAACGAAAGGCCGGATGGATTTCTGGATGCACGAGAAACAGCCCTGGCCGATGGAGAATTTCGATGAGATACACATTACCGACAGTTTCGGCAAAGCGGAATTTCTCAAGCTCCCGCGCATCGAAGCGGATCACTACGGCGGCGACCCGCTGATGAAAGATAAAATATTCCGCAATCCTGCTGCTCCCGATACCTTGCAGCAGGCGGCGAACGTGCGGGATGGTGCCATGGCTGTTCTCATAGGTGTGGCGGCTCGCAATAGTATCGATTTCGGCAAGACGATCCGTATTGCTGATCTGTCGGACATCGTTCCTCAGGCAAAGAAACCAAGCTGAACCGGCCAGGACCTCTCATGAGACGCGTGACAAAGCTCTTCATTGTGCTTCTGTACGGAATCGCCATTGCAACTGCCGGTGAGCGCGCGCAGATTATCGTTGCTGCTGATGGAAGCGGGATGTTCCGGACGATCCAGGATGCGCTGAACTCGATTCCGAAAAACAACTCGATCCCGGTGATTGTGTTAATCAAGAAGGGGACGTATCACGAGAAAGTGTTCATCGAGAGAAGCTTCGTCACGCTTGTCGGTGAAGATCGTGACAGCACGCGGATCGTCTATGCGGAGCTTCGAGAAAACTGGACGAAGGCCCATAATGGCAGTGACTGGGGCTCCGGTGTTGTCAACATCGATTCACTCGCGACTGATATCGTCCTGGCCAACATGACGATCTACAACAACTATGGCTCTCTCTATCACACGGCCGCACATCAGTTTGCGATCAGGGGAAACGGGACTCGTGTGATGATCCTCTACTGCAATGTCATTGCTGACGGCAATGATACGGTGAGCTTGTGGAACCGCGCCAACGGACTGTACTATCACGCCAATTGCTACTTCGAAGGTCACGTCGATTATGTCTGTCCGAGAGGTTGGTGCTACATAACCGACAGCAAATTCTTCGGCCATAACCTTAGCGCAAGCATCTGGCATGACGGGAGGTTCGACAAGGACCAGAAATTTGTCATCCGGTATTCGAGCTTCGACGGAGTGCCGAACTTTCCTCTTGGAAGGCATCATCGGGATGCCCAGATCTATCTGCTTGATTGCATTTTTTCACGCTCCATGGCTGACAAGCCGATTTACCTCCCGGTCTCTCCGAATGCCGATGTCTGGAAATGGGGAGCGCGCCATTACTTCTACAATTGTCACCGTGAAGGGGGAGACTACGACTGGTTTGCGGACAACCTGACTGAAGCCGAGGGCTCACCGAAAGCAGATCAAATCTCGGCGCGCTGGACGTTTGCCGGCAAATGGGACCCGGAAGGGACAATGCCGTCGGTGCTCCCGTGTGTGTCGCAGCCAGAACCGCGCAACGCTTCCTATAGCGTTCCGACAACACAAGTAGAAATATCCTGGGTCCCTTCACGAAATTCAGGCGCCAGTCTTGCCTATTTCAGCAAAGAAACAAATCCAGAGAGAGTGGCCATACAATCGGAGCGGAGCTTCAAGGTCGGTGCCCTTGAGCCGAACACACGATACTACTGGCGCATTGATGAGATCGTGGGTCGGGATACGGTCAAAGGCCCTTTGTGGCACTTTACCACTCGTTAGCAGCACAAAATTACCAATTGGCGATTATCCAAGATTCCTTGACATCTAACAAACCCAAAGGATCCCCGTGAACTTCACGCACTTCGGAGTGCTCGCCCTCGTGTTTTGCGTCGCGTTTTCACGCAGCTCGGCTCAACAACCGATCAACCTTTGGCCGCTGCTGGCAGACAAAGCTGACAAGGACAACCCGACGCTGACACTGTATCTCCCGGATTCGGAAAAACCAAACGGTGCTGCAATCATTATCTGTCCGGGAGGAGCGTACAGAGGCCTTGCAAAGCATGAAGGAGAAGACTATGCGCGGTTCCTGGCCTCGCACGGGATCACGTCGTTTGTCCTGAAGTACCGTCATGGCGGAGGCGGCTACAAATATCCCGATATCACTGCAGATGCCGCACGGGCAATCCGGATGGTCCGTTCCCAGGCGCGTGCATGGAAAGTCGATCCAAAGAAGATCGGTATCATGGGGTCTTCTGCAGGCGGACATCTCGCATCAACGATGATGACACATTTCGACGATGGAGACCGATCTTCCCCGGATTCCATTGAGCGCGTCAGTTCGCGTCCCGATTTCGGAATTCTTTGTTATCCGGTCATCTCGATGGGGCCGATCAGCCACAAGATTTCGCGTGAGCAGTTTCTCGGACTCACTCCGTCAGCAGCACTGGTGAAGCTGTATTCAAATGAACTCCAGGTTACGGCGGCGACTCCCCCATGCTTTCTGTGGCATACATACGAAGACAGTGCCGTCAGCGTGAAGAACACCCTTGAGTTCGCGAAGGCGCTGGAGGAGAACAAGGTCCCCTTCGATCTTCATGTCTACGAACATGGAAGGCACGGTCTCGGACTGGGTGACAAGTCTCCCTTTGCCAATACGCTTCCGTGGACGAAAGATCTGATTGTGTGGCTCAGAGTACGCGGTTTGATCAACTGAGAGAAAGATAGCCACGGATTGGCGCGGGTTCGTACGGATTGTAACGGATGATTAGATCGACAAGAACAACAGTTGTTTCTGATCCGTGGTTTTCTGTGTAGATCCGTGGTTGCTGTTGAAAAGCAATTCACCACGGATTGACGCGGATCAGTACAGATTGCCACGAATGGTTGGGATCAGCAAGAATACTCCATTATACCAATGCACACAAAGGCGCACATGAACTCCTCACGCAGCAAATTCACCGTTGGACTATTCCTCTTCTTCTTATGTCTTGCATCATCGCAAGCCGGACAGGAAACTTCTGGCAGCCAGGGCTGGAGTGTCTTACCATCGATTCTGAAACGGATCGTACCCCCGTCGTTTCCGAAAAGAGATTTTGATGTGACGACGTTTGGCGCTGTCGCTGACGGAAAAACCGATTGCAGCAAGGCGTTTGCCGATGCAATCACTACATGCAACAAGGCAGGCGGGGGCAGGGTTGTAGTGCCGGCGGGCGTGTTTATCACAGGCGCAATCCATCTGAAGAGCAACGTCAACCTGTATGTCTCCAAAGACGCTACCATACGGTTCAGCACTGATCCGAAACTGTATCTTCCTGTCGTCTTTACGCGGTGGGAAGGGACTGAGTGCATGAATTATTCCGCACTCATCTACGCGTTCGAGCAAAACAATATTGCAGTTACGGGGGAGGGGACACTCGATGCACAAGGATCGGATGACAACTGGTGGTCCTGGAAAGGAAACCGGCAGGCGGGAGCAGGGAAGCAGAACCAGAACGAAGCAAGAAAGAAGCTCCTGGATATGGGAGAGAAGAACATCCCTGTCAAAGACCGGGTTTTCGGTGAGGGATCGTATTTGCGGCCAAATTTCTTCCAGCCGTACCGGTGCAAGAATGTCCTCGTCGAGGGCGTCACATTCAAAAACTCTCCGATGTGGTTTCTCAATCCCGCTCTCTGCAAGAATGTTTCAGTCATCAATGTGACAACAGAAGGACAGGGGCCGAACAATGACGGCTGTGATCCGGAATCGTGCACGGACGTTCTCATCAAGAACTGCTTTTTTAACACGGGCGACGATTGCATCGCGATCAAGTCAGGCCGGAACAGTGATGGGAGGCGCGTCAATGTGGCTTGCCAGAATATTATTATTCAGGGATGCACCATGCGTAACGGTCACGGCGGTGTTGTCATAGGGAGCGAAGTGAGCGGAAGTGTACGGAACGTGTTTGCCGAAGAGTGCGCAATGGATAGTCCGAACCTCGACAGGGGGCTCAGGATCAAGACCAACGCAGTCCGGGGCGGCGTGATCGAAAACGTGTTTATGCGCAACGTGAAGATAGGGCAGGTTGCTGAAGCGGTGGTGAAAATCGATTTCTATTATGAAGAGGGCGATAAGGGGAATTTCACACCCATTGTCCGGAACGTTGACGTACGAAACGTGGAGTGCAGCAAGAGCCAGTTTGGCGTGTGGATCCGCGCCTATGATCGATCACCAGCGACGGGAATTCACATCGAAAACTGCACATTCAACAACGTGGCGGAAGCGGATGTCCTCGATAATGTGAAGGACCTCAGCCTGATAAATGTGAAGACGACGTTTCGGAAAGCTTCGGAAAAAGTACAGTGAATGATTGAGGCTGAGCGAGCAGGTATACGGCAGCAGTATTGAAAGCGGAACAGATTCAGTTCATTAAGTGAAAGGATCTCACATGACAACCAGTGTTTCCTCGCGAACCGCGGGCTGCAGGATGCTTCCCATGCCGGGCCTTGAATGGCAAGGTGTTCATCCTTCGCGGCTGAAAGCCCGGATTGCTCTCGGCATCTTCGTTCTGATGCTGCTGGCAGCCGGCTCGCTGTTAGCCCAGAGCGGCGGTAAGATTTCGGGCAAGGTGATGGACGATGCAACAGGCGAACCGTTGCCGGGCTGCAACGTCATCGTCGTTGGCACGGTGATGGGAGCTTCCACCGATGCCGATGGCACGTACTTCATACTCAATGTCCCACCGGGAAAATACGATGTGCAGACATCGGTGATCGGCTATAAGAGGATAATGCAGGGGGGCGTCATCGTGAATTCCGGCAGAACAACGGTGGTGGATTTCAAACTAAAACTGACCGAACTGATCCAGAACGAAGTAGTCATCGAGGCCACCCGTCCGGATGTGCAGCCGGAGAAGACATCCACGAGCACGGTCATACGCCCTGAAGACGTGCAAAGCCTGGCCGGCATGAGGGATATCGGTGACGTCATTGGCCTGGCTGCCGATGTGACGGATGGGCACTTCCGCGGCGGCCGTGCGAATGAAGAGTACTATATGCTGCAAGGTATGGGAATCACAAACCCATACGACGCGACAGCAGCGTTCAGACCAATCCTGAGTGCAGTCGAAGAAGTGGAAGTCATCACGAGCGGATTTGGTGCCCAATACGGAAACGCCCAATCAGGCGTGGTGAACATTACCATGAAAGAAGGTAAACCAGACCAGTGGAGAACAAGGCTTGAAGTACGGGGACGTGCGCCCGGGTTGAAGTACTTTGGTCCGAGTGTGTACGACCAGAGCGCGCAGCCATACCTTCAGAAGCTCGCCGATCCGAATTTCTGGAAATACGGTGACGCATCAACCGGAAACAAACCTATCGTCGGGTGGACGCCCACAGCGTTCGGCGGTGATTCAACGCTGATGCTGCAGTTCTCCAAGTTGTTATGGCAGAGCGCGACGTCGAGAGATCTGAACAAGAACTATTGGACATCGCAAATCGATTACAGCGTGGAGGGTGCCGCCGGTGGACCTCTCGCTCAGGGAGTGACGATGTTCCTTGCACTCCGGTCCAATGTCGAAAATGCCGTTGTCCCGACCGAAGAGCCGAACAAACAGTACCAATTGATGGGGAATTTTACATTTGACCTCGGCTCTGGCAAAACACTCAGGTTGAGCGGCGGATATCAGTATGAATCCACAAACATCCTCGGGGGCGGAACAGGATTCTATCAATGGGTATGGGATCGGATTTTGGGGATTTCCTATGAGCAAAAGGCGAACGCGCAGTTTGGAGCACGGTTCACGCATGCCATCAGCCCGAGGACGTTCTACGAGGTAAAACTCAATGCCCTCCACACGGCGTACCGTTTGGGCAGTTCACCGTACTACGACGTGATCACGGATGCAGTGCGAAACATGGAGACCGGAACGGCCATCATTTCCCGGGCCATGAATTTCATGTTCTACCAGAACATGACCGGGAAGACGTTCTTCTACCTCGGCAACAACAACAGCAATTTCTTCGACAGGAAGACCACGACGGTTTCGTTGGACGCATCGATGACGAGCCAAATTACCAACTCGCATCTTGTCAACGGTGGAATTCAGGCCAACTACTATGACCTGGCCGTCAACGATATTTCCCAGATAGCATCAAAGGGGAGCATCCGGTTGACCAAGTTCTCGGGCAATCCGTACGAGGCGGCCTTGTATCTGCAGGACAAGATGGAATTCCAGGGAATGATCGCAAATGTTGGATTGCGATGGGATGTGTGGAATTCGAACAACGATTACTACTCCAATCAGTTCGATCCGTTTGTGATCCCGGACGAAGCCGGCAATCCGACGCTGAACTACAGCGCCGATGCTGCGCCGAAAACGACCGCAAAGCCCATTGGACGGTTGCAGCCGCGCGTGGGCGTTTCGTTCCCCGTCTCGACTACAACGGTGTTTCATTTGAATTATGGAACGTTCATGCAGCGCCCGTCATTCCAGAACGTGCTCGGGACGAACCAGAAGATGCCCCCGCCGCCTTCCTCCCCGTCGGTGTCCAGCCTGGGGAATCCCCGGCTTCTGCCGCAGGTGACGGCTCAGTACGACATCGGAGTCATGCAGGGGTTGGGGCAGGGATTCACGCTCGATGTGAGCGGATACTACAAAGACATCAAAGACCTGATTGACCAGGCAGTCTTTACGAATCTCTCCACCGGCACGAGCTATTTTTCGTACTTCAACCGGGACTACGCCGATGTGCGCGGGTTCCGTGTTCAACTCTCCAACAGGAGAGGAGCTCTCACGGGATCCCTGAACTATCAGTTCAGCGTCGCGACGGGCAAGAGCTCGTCCGCCTCGAACGCTCCGGTTTCGATCACCAAGGACCTTTCAGGCAAGATCTCGACGGATGCCGTCTCCAAAGTTCCGATCAAAGACGTGCTCCTCAACTTTGACCGTACGCACAATCTTATTCTCAATCTCGCGTATGTCACGCGAGACCAATTTGGGCCACAAATCTGGGGGATTTATCCGTTCGATAATTTCGTGGTGTCGCTCAATTCGTTTGCCCGCAGCGGCAGGCCGTACACGTCGGCAAACAACGCAAATGAAGTGAACGGGCTCCGGTCGCCGGCCGAATACAATACCAATATGCGGGTGTCGAAGGCTCTCAAAAACTTCTTCGGAATGCCCGCCACGTTCTACGTTGAGATCTTCAATGTTTTCAATGATAAGATCTACAACTACAACTATCTCTTCAGCACGGCGAACAAGATCGACCAGAACGATGCGACGAGACGATACACACAGTATGCATTCAATGATCCGGCTCAGGGAGTATTGTACTGGGATGATCAGAATTTCGGCAGCGCCTTCGCCGAGGATCACTCGTTCATGCTGTATGACAATTCACCGCGGGCATTCTATGTCGGCATTTCCATTGAATTTTGAAAACCAACAAACCATTAGCGAGAATCCAACATGAAACACACAACAGTTTTCCTTCTCATGGTGATTGTATTCTCGTCTGTAGCGCTGTCGCAGCGTGATTTCAAGACGCACACGCGCAGTATGCTCCGCCAGACGATCTATAACACCGGTGAAACGGGGAGGGCCCTGGAAGCGAGTAATTCGACCACCATCGGGTTGCCCGAAGGGACGTCGTCGCTGGAATGGCCCCCCAATTCGAGACAGACATTGAACCAGATTGTGTTTTGGGGACACCAAAATGGATTTGGCGGCGGGATCCTTTTCCAGGCCAAGATCAACGGAACGTACGTCGCGAAAGCATGCGGCGGAATCACGGACGGATCCGGCAATGCCACAACGATTGCCGGCATCTACGTCATTCCCGGCAGCATTACGCGGACGGAGAATTTTCCGATCCTCGCAGACGGATCGCTGAACTCCTCCTACAATCCAAATGAAGCAGAAGAGATCATCGTCACGAAATACCGGACGACCGACCCGATGAAGCTCACAATCACACAAACAAGCAGAGCATGGAGCTTCCCCGGGTACGATGCGTTCCTTATCATCGAGTACGATATCGTCAACGATGACGTTATCGACTACACAGATGGTATGGTGATGTTTGAGAACGCCATTGCCCCTTCAGCATTAAGTCTCCAGAGGCGGTATGGAGTATGGAACGAATCTTCTGTGACAACCCGCGCACGCGAAGTCTATGCCAGATACAATTTTACTCGCTACCTGAGCTATGTGCACGGCAGAGATGGATTTCCCGATCCGCAGTATTTCAATGCATGGTCCGGTGACGGAAATCGCGGAGGACTGAACGGGCCTCAAGCGGTCGGCGTCATGATGCTCCACTACGATTACGACCATCTGCAGGCGAAGAACTTGACATCGTACACATTGACTGATACCGCCCGTGTTTGGGATGCGAACGGCAAGTTCCTGCAGCCGTACACTGCTCAGCAAATACCCAATAGAAATGTCGATCTGAGTGCCTCCCGGGCGATATCCTATGGATTAACCCTTTCGGCGCGTCCATACTCCGCATTCGATTTCAAGTCCACCACTTCGACTGCAAAAACAGACTCGACCTACTGGGCTACGTACAATGTTCCAACAAAAGCGGTTGACCCGGTAACGAATAAGGCGCTCATGGATTATTGGCAAGGCCGTGGGAGACCGAGAGCACTCAGCAACGGAAACTACTCACAGACGACCTTGCACTATTCATCGTACGGACCCTACGTGTTCGCGAAGGGTCAGCATCTCAAGTTCACGATTGCACAACTCGTAGGGTATGGTCCGGGAACGCCGGCAGACACCGTCTATCGGGATGCAGGCGGGGCTTTCAGTTCCTCCCGTCAGTACTACGAACCCGTGGTCAGCTGGTATGATTCATTGACGTATCCGGGACTCTCAGGGATCGCCGGTGTCAGCTACATGGGAAGTGCGTACCTGAAAACGCACAAGCTTCCCTGGTACGTTACAGGAAAAATCTCCAGTGCCGATCCTTCCCCGGTCATCTCACTGCGCGATGTGGCAGATCGGGCGATTCAGATGTACGTCGGTGGCGATTTGGTGAACTACAACAAATTGCAGTTTAAGCCCGAGAACTCACCCGAGACAGGAGTCTATGGGTCAACGAAAACCTACATTCCTATACCCGCCCCCGCGCTCTTTGTCTATGACGCGGCAGATGTGAAGAACAAGATTGTATGGGGCCCGCAGGTTGAAGGGTTCACCGCACTGCCGGCCGTTCAATCCGCGAAAGCTGCAGGGCGCATCAAGGCCGGTATGAGCCATTACATCGTCCTGAAATCCCCTGAAGGATTGGGACCATGGACCCGCCTGGACAGTGTAGGAATCAGGGATCCACGCTACTTCAACAAGGACGTTGCATATCCCAATAATTACGTGTACCGCGATGCTGCGAGCTTGTTGAGTGAAAACTACTATTACGCAGTGATCACGGTTGACTCGCTCGGTGGAAAGAGCGGAATGACCAACATCACCTATCATCCTACTCAAAAGGGAGCCGTACTAGCTCTGGGTGGAAGTCTCTACGTCGCCCCCAACCCCCTCATTTTGTCCAGCAGTTTTGGCGGATCGACAAGAGAAGGAGACATCAAAGACAAGGTCGGGTTCTACGGTTTGCCGAAGAACTCTACGATCAGAGTATTCTCCTATAGCGGTCAGCTCATCGGGACGGTTGAACACAACTCGAACACGTACTCGCACGAATGGTTCCAGATTTCGCGTAACAGCCAGCGAATCGCCTCGGGAGTGTATTTCTACATCGTGGAAGACAACGACACTGGTGTTCGGGCTACCGGAAAATTCGTCATTATACATTGAGGACATGAGAACAATGAAAAAAATCACAACATACCTGTTGCCGTTTCTTGCGATATTGTTGTTCTCGCCGAACGCATGGTCGCAGAAAGTCGGCAGTACATCGATGCAATTCCTCAAGGTTATGCCTTGTGCCCGCGCAACGGCGATGGGTGATGCCTACAGCGTACTGGCATCCGGCGCCGAGGCGGTGTTCTGGAATCCCGCGGGCGTGGCAAACATCGAGAAACGCGAACTCTCGATGACATATCTAAAATGGATCTTTGATACGAAGCAGGGAGCGCTTTCCTTTGCAATGCCAGTGGCGAGCTTTGGAGCTGTTGGGCTGCAACTCCAGTACGTCGATTTTGGAGAAATCCCCGAGGCGCTCTGGGCATCCCCGTACAAAGATGATATCGGTACTCCGGGGCTTACGGGAAACTCATTTCACCCGTTCACGTACCTCGTCGGATTGAGCTACGCGAGCCAGATCACCGACAAGTTCTCGACGGGCCTTTCGGTGAAATACGCCCGTGAATCGCTCTACAACGGAGCAACGGCAGTTGCAGTCTCGAGCTCCGGTGACACGTCAACCGTGAACACGTGGGGAGATGGTCTCATCTTTGATTTTGGACTGAACTACAACACAGGCTTCCGAACCGTACGGATTGCCGCGTCGATGCAGAACTTCGGCGCAAATGTCCGGTATGCATCAGAAGCATCACCGGTTCCCATGGCGCTGCGCGTTGGCATTGCGGGAGACCTGATCGGCACCAATGCTCTTCTGGCTGAAAGTGAAGAGAGCCGGCTGGGAATCGCGTTCGATCTGTTTCAACCGAATGACTACGCACAGCAGGCTCACGTCGGGATGGAGTATGTGTACGCCGGCAGCGTTGCGCTCCGCGCCGGTTATAAATTCAACTATGACGCGGACGGGTTCACTGCCGGGGTTGGTTTTCAGCAGTCTGTGGCTCAGCTGAGGATGTCGTTCGACTATAGTTACGGAGCCCTCAACTACAACCTTGGAAATGTTCATCGCATAAGCTTAGGAGTGGGATTCTAATGAAACACATAGACAACACATTCGCATATGTGATGCTCCTCTGTCTCTTCTTGCTTTGTGCACAGCAGGTGGTTGCGCAGGGGTACGGCAATCCGTTGACCTTCCAGGGATTGAGCCAGACAACCACTCAATCTGCAGCGGCGCGCGGTGCGGGGGGCATCACCTTCGGTATCAAAAACGACGTTTCATTGATGTTTACGAATCCGGCCTCCTTGACCTCTCTGCAAGGCATTCAATTCTCCATCGGCGGGCTGCAGAGGCTTGGGAACTCCTACCAGGAGCAGCACTATGCCGGAGTTCAGGGTACATCGGCCCTTGCTCCTCTTCTGGAAGGAACCACGGGCTTGATCAGTGATCCAGACACGAACGCGTACTACGCGGGCATCAAAGTCATTCTCAGAACTCAGGCTGATTCCGTGCAGCGGCCGTTCGACTCGATCGGACCGAACTGGAGCAGATCACAAAACAAGAGCGTGCCGATTCAATTCAGCGCGGCAGCGCCGTTCACACTCGGCGGCATCCGCATGGTCGGGGCCGTGGGCGCGACGGAGTACGCGAACCTCAACTGGTTCTATCAGAACAACAACGTTATGACTCCCTCTGTCCTTTCCGTTCTGAACGGGACAATAGCCACCGCCGGCCTGGACCGGAATCCCTACGTTTCCTATTGGTATCAGTCGTACCAGCAACGGGATGGATCGATTTACGGTTATGGCGGTGCACTCTCTGCATCCATCTCTGAGAAACTTTCCGTCGGTGTCAGCGGCATGATCCTCAAGGGAAGCACGGATGACATCGAAGTGCAGGTTGGTCGCGGCAGAATGCTCTTCTTCACCAGTTCCATGCGACTCGACCGGCCGGGTACGACGAGCTATACGAAAACCGGAACGTCCGACTATAGCGGCGCCGAGTTTGCGCTCAGCGCTGAGTACACCAGCCGGTATTTCAATTTCGGGTTCTCGATCAAGCCGCCAACGACGATCACGCGGGATTTTACCATGACATTCTCGCAGGATTCGGTCGCGGCGTCAAAGAGATTCCTCTCCAAGATTGATTCGATTACAGTCCACACGTCCGGCTCGATCAGCGGCCAGGATAAGATTACGCTTCCGTGGCGTGGTTCATTTGGGATTGGCCTGTGGATCAGAGAGAATCTGAAGCTTGGCATCAGTTACGAGATTCGACCCTATGCATCCGCGGACTATACCAGCGCTGGTGGATCGGTGACAAATCCGTGGCTCTCCTGTTCGGTTCTGCATGTCGGGGGTGAGCTACAGGCGAACCCATGGCTCACCATCCGCGGAGGCGTCAGCAACTATCAGGAAGTCTATCAGCCTCTCACGGCAGGCATTCGCGGCGAGCCGGTGAATTATCCGGTGTACGGGCTCGGGTGCGGCGTGAAGGTGGCGAACGGGATGCTCAATGTCACCTATGAGTATGCAGACATGAAATATGTTGACACCTGGTCCAACGCGGTGAGCATCAACCGGCAATTTACCAGCAGCGTCGTTGCGAGTTTTTCCTATACGATTCCAGGGATGAACTAGCAGTGGTGAGTCACACAAGTTCTCTATCTCTCCGCCAAAAGGAACAAAGTCCGCCCAGGTAGCGTGAAACCATCTGTTTGAGCCTAGGAGCTTCACTTACTTTACCCTTTTTGTGTTTCATCATCGACCATTGTTCCCCGCGTGCCTGCTGTTCTTCGACAGTTATACTGTCGAAGAAGGCCCATGCTGGAGTCTTACTCCAGAAGATCAGTTAAACTTGTTACCAAACTCCTCATGCAGCGGCCATGTGTACCTGTTCTTTGCCCGAAGAGATCAACACCTTGGGGAAAACCCGAGAGTGGAACTCTCGCATGGGTTGAGTCCGACAGTGCAACTGTCGGACAACCTGGTTGAACTGTAGCGAAGCAACGATCCGGGCTATAGAGGAGAATGACTCGTGACCTGCTCCGGGTCGGGCAATATCGGTTATCACAAATTCCTTTTACCGCGGGCGTGGTTGTTTCTAAGCACGTTGAGTCCCTGTTCAGGAGAGATAATGATCCGCGGTGATCTGTCGAAACAGAGCGAGCGTAGAGGCGGAATCTGGTCCTCACTTGTACCGACGACGTTGCTTCTTCTCATCGTTTTGTCGAGTGGTCTTGCTCAGAATGCGAAAACCGTACATTGGTGGGCGTCTCTCACCCAACGGGAACACTGGTACGGGAGCCCGGAAGCTATCAGAATTGCAGACAACCTGCTGCTGTATCAGTTTCCTTCGGGCGGATGGCCAAAAAATATCGACATGGCAGAAGTGCTGGATGAAGTTTCACGAAAACAGCTGAAAGCCATCAACCATCTCGATAGTTCTACGATCGATAACAGCGCTACCTACACACAGCTCCGCTATCTCGCGAAGGTGTATCGGGAGACAAAGCTCGGCCAGTTCAAAACTTCCTTCATTCGGGGATTCGATTATTTGCTCCGGGCTCAGTACGAAAACGGAGGGTGGCCGCAGTTCTATCCGCTGCGACAGGGGTACTATTCGCACATCACGTTCAACGATGACGCTATGATCGGAGCAATGAAACTCCTGCGGGATGCTTCCCGCGGAGGTGCGGACTTCGCATTCCTCGATGAAGAACGAAAGGCAAAGGCCGCAACGGCAGTGGAAAAAGGGATCCGGTGCATACTCAAATGCCAGATCCGCGTCAACGGCGATCTGACAGCCTGGTGTGCTCAGCACGACGAGAAGGATTTCAGTCCGGCGAAAGCGAGGACGTACGAATTGCCCTCCCTCAGCGGTGAAGAATCTGTTGGCATCATTGAATTCCTCATGGGCATTGAGAACCCGACCGGTGAAATCATCGCCTCCGTGCAGGCGGCTGTGAAATGGTTCAAGAAGGTGAAAATCTACGGGATCAAAGTGACCGAAGTGTCCGACACACTCGGACCTGAAGGAAGAAACAGGATCGTCCTCAAAGATTCTTCGGCCAAGCCGATGTGGGCAAGGTTCTACGAAATTGGTACGAACAGGCCGTTCTTCTGCGGCAGAGATGGAGTCAAGCGCTACGCCCTCGCGGAAATATCATTCGAACGTCGGAACCACTATAGCTGGCTGGGGTACTGGCCTCAACGATTGCTCGAGAAAGAATACCCGGAGTGGGTGAAGAAACACTCCGTAAGGAATGTCCTCCGGTAAGATTTCTTTGAAAGGGAAGGTTGCCATGGTACAACGATTCTCATGCCTGACTGCAATTCTCGTTCTTGTGTGCGTATCTGCTGCTCAGCAAAAAGCAGTGGTTTCGGTGCCGCGTGATACTTCATTTACAGTCAGCAATACAGCGGCGAAAGTGCTCAAACAGTATCCGCACGCGAGACTTGTTGAACCAAAGGTCCCCTCAGGAGTGACTGTTCAGGAGAATATCGTGTACGCGAGCGATGGTTCCAGAGACCTTCACGTCGACCTTTTCGCGCCGGTGAAAAAATTGGCGAAGGGGTACCCGGCCGTACTGTTGATTCACGGAGGCGGCTGGAGATCGGGGTACCGGCAGATGGAATGGCCGATGGCACAGCACCTGGCGGCGAAGGGATATGTTACCGCCACGGTAGAGTATCGCTTATCGACAGAAGCACTCTATCCAACTGGTGTTCACGACCTCAAGGCGGCCATCCGGTGGATGCGGGGGAACGCAGGGAAGTTCAACATGGATCCAAAGAAGATTGCAGTGTATGGCTGCTCCGCAGGTGGTGAGCTTGCGGCGTTTCTGGGAACGACAGGGGACGTGGAGGGGTTCGAAGGCTCACTTGGGGACCTGCGCCAATCAAGCCGCGTGCAGGCCGTTATCGACATCGATGGCGTGCTGGATTTCACCGATCCCGCTGAGAGCGCGAAAGACAGTATTCCCGAAAAGCCATCGGCGGGGAAAGCATGGTTTGGCGCTTCATTCAAGGAGAAGCCGGACCTTTGGCGGGAAGCATCACCGATCAATTATTTTGGCGAGACAACCGCTCCGATTCTCTTCGTGAACAGTTCCTTGCCGCGGTATCATGCCGGCCGTGATGAAGGCATCGCAAAGATGAAGAAACTCGGCATCTACTCCGAGGTGCACACCATTTCCAATACACCGCATCCGTTCTGGCTCTTCCATCCGTGGTTTGATGAAGCGCTCGGTTACATCGTCACGTTCCTAGACAAGACGCTCAAAGGAAGATGAGGAGCGTGTGTGCTTCTAAGCGACATTGGCAAAGAAAAGCACACACCCCTGCCATCCCCTCTCGCCTTCGCACAGGCGGACGCACAGAGGGGACTGTTCAAGCTTCGATCAGGAACTAGGAAATGAGACGTAAAGTACTCCCATACAACCCGCGGTTGAAGCAAGTTGCCAGAATGTTGCGCAACAACATGATTCTCGCCGAGATTCTACTCTGGAAGCAACTGAAGAACAAGCAGCTGCTTGAATACGATTTCCATCGCCAGAAGCCCATCGATGAATTCGTCGTCGATTTCTTTTGCCCAAAGCTACTTCTTGCTATCGAAATCGATGGTGATTCTCACGAGGGGAAGCTCACGAAAGACAGCCAGCGACAGCGTGATATTGAGAAGTTCTCAATCCAATTCCTTAGGTTTTCTGACGAAGAAGTGAAGCAGAATCTTGAGGGTGTCGTCGATTCAATTGCTCATTGGATACAGACTCGACGACCGTCGGATACGAAGCTGCTTGACGAAGACAAGTCCAAGAATTAAGCGTCCCCTCTCGTGTGAGAGGATGTGGGGTGAGACCAGCCCGCCATGCGGTCTGGCGGGGAGGGGAGTTGAGAGGTGTGTGCTTTGGGGGAACACTAAAGGAAAAGTAAAACCGATCATAAAGAGAACGGAGCTATTCGGGAGATTCAACACCTATGAGACACGCACGCCTGATCGCATTGCTGCTGTTCGGATTGCTGGTCGGCTTCCGCCAGACCGCGGACAAGACAATCGTCAGAGTCTTCCTGATAGGTGACTCGACGGTGGCTGATTACACGATCTACGATGATTACAAGACCAAACGTTTTCCCATCACCGGATGGGGACAGGTATTCCAGACTTTCATGAGTCGTGACAGTCTTTTCAAGATGCGAAACGTCATCAAGGCCGACAGTGTGTTGGTTGTCGACAGTGCACGCGGTGGACGCAGTACCCGGACGTTTTTTGAGGAAGGGCGATGGGCCTCTGTGTATGAATCGCTGAAGCCCAATGACCTGATTCTTATCCAGTTTGGCCACAATGACGCAGCAAAAGACAAACCTGAGCGGTATGTCACTGTGCAAGGATACAAAGAATACCTTCGTCTGTATGTGAATCAAGCCCGTGAAAAAGGGGCAATACCAATCCTCCTCACGCCCGTGAACCGCAATTATCCATGGGCTGATGGGAAGCTCACGAGTGTGCACGGAGAATATCCGGATGCGGTGAAACAGGTGGCGAAAGAACTCAGTGTCCGACTCATCGATTTGACGCAACTCTCGTGCGACTTCTTTACTTCCAAGGGTCAGGAGTACGTCACCAGCCACTATTTCATGAACCTTCCAGCAAGTACTTTTGAAGCCTATCCCGATGGTCAGAAAGACAATACGCATTTTCAGCCGGAAGGGGCTGTCGAGGTTGCACGACTGGTCTTTGAGGCTTTGCAGAAGATCTGATCTACAGTGAGCGTGCTTCTTTTTGGAGAATGTCTGAAGCCCGATCCGGCGCACCGAGATCGGGCTTCTCTCTTGTCTGCGGTGTTCGTATATTACCCGGGCAAAAAGACGTCATTGCTGAACCAGATGAAAGAATCACGGTCTTGATGAGTACGGTCATCGTTATTTTTGGGGCCACGGGAGATCTGACTGCACGGAAACTGCTCCCCGCGCTCTTCAACAATTATCGGAAGAAACGGCTTCCTGAACACATTCACGTTATCGGCTACGGCCGCAAACCGCTCTCGACGGAGACGTTTCGGGACTTGATGAAAGCGGCGGTCAGAAAGTTCGCAGCTGATCAATATAGCGGGGATGAATGGAATGCCTTTGCATCGCATCTGTTCTACCAGCAGGGTGAACTTGAAGGGGTGCAGCACTACCAGTCACTTGCACAAAGGATCGCCGGTGTCGCAGGTACTCCTCACAATTGTATGTACTATATTGCAACGGCACCGGAATTCTATACCACCATTGTCCGGCATCTTTCTGAGGCGGCCCTCCTCGAGGAAACGGGGAAGACCGGCTATCGTCGTTTGATCGTCGAGAAACCATTCGGACGGGATCTTCCTTCTGCGCTTGCCCTGAACCAGGAGCTGCACAACGCACTCAACGAAAATCAGATATACCGGATCGACCATTATCTCGGAAAAGAGACAGTCCAGAACATGATCGTGTTTCGCTTTGGCAATGCGATCTTCGAGCCGCTGTGGAACCGCAACTACATCGATCATGTCCAAATCACCGTATCAGAGACCGTCGGTGTCGAACACCGGGCAGGGTACTATGACAGCGCAGGTGTTCTGCGCGACATGTTTCAAAACCATCTGCTCCAGCTCCTGACGCTCGTGGCAATGGAGCCTCCGGTTGCGTTCGAGGCGAATGCGCTGCGCAATGAGAAAGTGAAAGTGCTGAGCGCACTCAGGCAGATTTCACCCGAACATTCGGCTGTCTCAACCGTGCGCGCGCACTACGAGGGCTATACACGGGAACCGGGCGTCGCACCGAACTCAAGCACGGAAACCTTCGCGGCGCTGCGACTGTTCGTTGACAATTGGCGCTGGCAGGGAGTTCCCTTCTATCTCCGCTCGGGCAAGATGATGAGGGACAAAGCTTCAGAGATCACTGTGCAGTTCCGCCGCCCGCCAACGCAAATTCTGGACACCCATGCCGGCAGAACAGAATTGTTCACCAACCGTCTGACGATCTGCATTCAGCCCGACGAAGGGATACACCTGCGGTTCATCGCGAAAGTTCCGGACCAGGGAATGGAAACAAGGCCCGTGGAAATGGACTTCGATTTCCGTAACTCGTTCGGCGCGACAGCGATTCCGGAAGCGTATGAACGGCTTCTGCTCGACGCGTTGAACGGCGATGCCTCATTGTTTGCTCGGAGCGATGAGATCGAGCTTGCCTGGAATTTCATAGACGGTGTCCGGGCCGGATGGGAGAGCGAGCACGCTCCTCCGTTGCTTCAATACAAGCCGCAGACGTGGGGGCCGGCAGCTGCCGACGATCTCCTCGGCCGCGACGGGCGCTGGTGGGTACATAACAGTATTCTTCAACGTGGGGATCATCCTGAGCCTGAATTATGAGTCTGGAAAAACGATCGTTCGTCACAGTGTACAAAGACACGTCGGAGCTTGAGCACAATGCTGCCAAGGAGATCGCGAGAATCATGACCACGGCGATCAACGATCGCGGCGTGTGTTTCGTCGCATTGTCGGGTGGAGAAACACCACGCCAGATCTACCGCCGCCTCGGCATGGAACCGATCAAGGACCAGGTCAACTGGAACAGCGTTCATCTCTTCTTCTCGGACGAACGATCGGTATCGCCGAACGACGCGCAGAGCAACTACGGAATGGTTGAACGATCATTGCTTTCATGGATTGATATCCCGCGGCAAAATGTCCATAGGTTGAAGGGAGAACTGGATCCTTTGTCGGCGGCAGAAGAGTACGAAGCCGACATCCGTTCTGCGTTTGGTGACAAGGAGATGCGATTCGATCTGGTTCTGCTGGGTGTTGGTGAAGACGGACACGTGGCCTCCATTTTTCCCGGCACGAGGGTTGTTGATGAAGAAGTCGCTCTTGTGCGCCCCGCTATGAATCCGAGTCAACCACTTCAACGGATCACGCTTACGTTTCCAATCATCAATTCCGCCCGGGAAATTCTGTTCCTTGTCTCCGGCAAAAGAAAAGCCTCCATCGTGCAACGCGTCCTCGCCACGTCGAAGCCAACGCGGGATCTGCCTGCGACCATGGTCCGTCCCGCCGAAGGTTCTCTGAGATGGATGATCGACCACGACGCCGCATCGCAGATCGATCCAACCATAGATGTGATTCGGTACTGACGATCTCTTTTTTCCGCGAAATCTCTCCCTACGCAATTCCCACTTTTGCCAAATCGCGAGTGATTCTCCCTTTTTGTAACCCCGACGCTTTACCTGCGTAAAGTATATGAGAAGGGGCTGTCCCAAGAAAGTACTTTCGACCTCTTCGAGTAAGTCGAGATTTCTTTAGTTTCGGAGATTTCAGGATCCTCAACGTGGTCGAAATAGCATTCCCGCCTGACCTCTCGGAACAGAAATGGCGGGCAGGTCGACCTACCCGCCAGAACGCGTAGCGGGCTGGCATTTGGGACAGCCCCGCTCATAACCAAGGGAGGATGTCATGAAGCGGTTCATCGTTGCAGCGTTGGGCGGGATATTTACCTGTTCCGCGCTGTTTGCGTTTCAGCCAATCGAAGGTTCTCCTCTTTCGATAGCCCAGATCAAGCACATGGAAACAACCATAGCCACGTCGCTTGAAAGCGGCTCGCCGGAGCAGCAGATCAAGGCTGCGATGCTGCTTCAACGGATGAAGGCTCGGGCTCCAGGACACGAGTGGGGTCGCTGTATCATTCCGTTGATGCACATACTCAATGGCGAGCAGAACGAACCGCCTGCCCGGCTGCTGGCAGCGATGCTCTTGCACGAGTTGCGAAGCGAGCGCGGTGATTTCGCCATCTCGCGCAACGCTCAGTTCACCGATGACGCCCGAGTACGACGCTATTGCGAGATTCTGACACGAACGAGACTCATCGAAAAAGCAAAGCTGTGATGTCCGTCGCGGCCCTTCATGCCGGAGTTCTCGAAACGGGGCTGTCCCAGAAGTACTTTCGACCTCTTCGAGTAAATCGAGATTTCTTTAGTTTCGGAGATTTCAGGATCCTGAAGGTGGTCGAAATAGCATTCCCGCCTGACCTCTAGGAACAGAAATGGCGGGCAGGTCGACCTACATTTGGGACAGCCCCATTTCTTTGATTTTCATCTTCTTCGTTTGACACTCTCCTCTTACTCACGTAGTTTATCACACGCATGCCATCTCCAAGCCTCAGGTTCAATCGAACCGGAGAGAGAAGCTTCTCTGCCACGGTGGGTTCCGGCAGTCAACAGTCCAACAAGACCATGAATTATCTCGATGAGTCATTCGACCTTGAAGACCCGGAACTCGTCTCCATGATTGACGAACTCCCGCTCTGGTCGGCTCCTTTTGGCCTCACATTGTTGGATGCGATCCGGTATCGAAAGAACATCACGGCGCTCGACATCGGTTTCGGTACGGGATTTCCACTCCTCGAAATTGCGATGAGACTCGGGGCTGGCAGCAAAGTCATCGGCATCGATCCCTGGATTGGTGCGCTGGAACGGACGAGGAACAAGATTCACCGATATGGAATCGAGAATGTGCAGCTTATCGAGGGTCACGCCGAGAGCATCCCGCTTGCCGACAACAGCATCGATTTGATCGTGAGCAATAATGGCATCAACAATGTCGACGACCTGGACCGGGTGCTTTCCGAGTGTGCCCGGGTGTCAAAGCGGGGGGCTCAGTTTCTTGCCACGATGAACCTGGACACGACCATGATGGAGTTCTACACCGTCATGGAGGATGTGCTGCGCGAGCGAGGCCAGGTGGAATGGATAGAAACAATGAAGAAGCATATCCGGGCAAAACGAAGACCACTGGATGAATTGGTCGCCGATCTGCAGAAGAACGCGTTCACGCTTCCGGTTGTCACGCACGATGCGTTCAGATACACGTTCGCGAGCGGAACAACCATGCTGAATCACTCCTTCATCCGGATGGCATTTCTCGGGCCCTGGAAAAGCATCATTGCGCCAGAAGAACAGAAGAGCGTTTTTGAGCAGATTGAATCGAGAATGAATGCGAAGGCCGAAGTGGACGGGTGTATTCATCTGAGCGTACCGTTTGTGATGATCGAATCGGAAAAAGCATAGTGGTCTATTGAATGAGCGAGCCTCAATGAAGAGAACATGTATCCTTCTTGCTCTTGTGTTCGCGATTGCAGTGAAGTCAGAAAGTCAGACCGTCCAGCGTCAGTCATCGACAGCCCCTTTCGTTGCCGGCTTTCGGGCTTCGCGAGTTCTGGGCAGTTATCCTAACAGGCAGTTTCCGTCGGTTGACTATTGGATCTCGGCCGGGCAACAAATGGCCCGCAAGTTCTCCGGGGCCGCGCCTGCAGGAATCTGGATCGTGAGCCTCTACCAGGGCAGCGGCGTGACGCAAATGAATTTCCCGGGAGACGGACGCACTTATCCCAATATTCAGTTCATCGGCACGGACCAGAACGAATCGTACCTTTCCCGCTTCGATTCCGCAGGGTTCAACATCTGGCTTCAGGTTGAACCAGGAGCGGCGTCGATGGACACGCTTATCTCGCTCGTCCTCAGCCGCTACAAGCAGCACCCGTGTGTGAAGGGTTTTGGCGTGGACGTCGAGTGGTACTATACCAACACGAACTCGGGAGGACGTAAGTTGACCGACGGCGAGGCGCTCTCATGGGAATCAAAGGTCAAATCGTTCGACAGCACATACACACTCTTTCTGAAACATTACGCACCAAGCTGGATGCCTCCTTCGTACAGGGGCAGCATCCTCTTTGTCGATGACAGCCAACAGTTCCCTTCGCTGAGCTCGATGGTGAGTGAATTCAAGGCGTGGGGAACGAAATTCGCCCCCAACAATGTGGCCTTCCAGTTTGGCTACAAGGTCGACACAACCTGGTGGAGACAATATGCCGATCCTCCCTCTGTCATCGGGAGCGCGCTCCGATCGGCGGTTCCGAATTGCAGCGGTTTGTTCTGGGTGGATTTCACGATCACATCGGTCTTCCCCATGACCTCTATACAAGACGATGTCTTCGCCGGCCCGGCTTCCTTTGAACTTTTTCAGAACTATCCCAACCCGTTCAATGCGGGCACGATCATCGGCTTCCGGATTCCGATTGCGGGGTTGGCGACGATGAAAATCTTCGACCTGCTGGGGAGGGAACGTATGACTGCCGTGCACACCGAACTCTCGGCTGGTTCCTACCAGGTCACAATTGACGGATCGGGCCTGGCAAGCGGAACGTATTACTATCGTCTACGGGTTGGAGAATTTGTACAGACCAGAAAGTTCATACTTCAGAAATAGACGATCAGTGCGCACCTCGAGAGACGGGCTGGAAGAGGACAATGATCTCTCAGGAACCTCCATCGCAAATTTGCTGTTCAATGATCCAACAAGCTGCTTTGGAGCAAGACAATTCATTTCAATGAGGCACTTTATGCCAAACCCTGCACAGATCCGACCGGATTCCACTGAGTATTTCGAATATTATGAGAAGTACGTCAAGCTCGTGCCGGAGAATGATGTCGTTCATGCAATGGCCCTCCAGGGGGAGCAGACACTTTCCTACCTGCGCTCTTTGCCGATGACGGCCGGAGACAAGCGATACGCGCCCGACAAGTGGAGCGTCAAAGAAGTCGTCGGTCACATCATCGACATCGAGCGTGTTTTTGGATACCGGGCGCTCTTTTTTGCCCGGAAGACTCCCGGACCGCTCCCTGGAATTGAACAGGACGATTGGATGAAGGCGGCGACGTTTGGGGACCGCCGGTTGACAGACCTGTCAGACGAGTTTGAATCGGTGCGTCGGTCAAGCCTGTTCTTGTTCAGGCACCTGGATGCTGACGCATGGATCAGAAGAGGCGTGGCGAGCGGGCGGGAATTCTCTGTGCGGGGAATTGCCTATATCATTCTTGGACACGAACGGCACCACCTGGATATTCTGAAAGCCCGCTACGAGTAAAGTCGAATCCCGGCGTGTGGCCAGGTGCGAGCTCATCATCAAAAAGGTTGTCGCTGCCACTGTGGCGAAGACAAGAGGGAAAGAAGATGGCGAAGATCAAAGCACAATGGAAGAAAGGACGGGGCAAGCTCGGCATCCTGGCTCCGCTCATTGGTAGTTGGAAGACAGAGACAAAATTACCGGCGGGATACGGAACAGCCGGATGTACGCGCACGTTTGAGTCCATTCTGAATGGGACTTGTGTTCAACTCCGCGCGCAATGGAAATTTGATAAGGGTATGTACGAAGAAATCGCCCTGTTCGGTTTCCACGATGGAAAACTCTCTTTCTGGTCTTTCACGTCGGACGGGAAGCGATCGCAGGGGATCTTGACCGACGGACGCGACATCCACCCTGAGGCTGTCGCATTTGAGGCTCAAATGCCGGCGGGTTTGGCGCGCATGATTTATTGGCCAGGGGACAACGGGGGAATCAACTGGGCGGTCGAATCAAAAACGAAGAAAGGTTGGAATCGATTCACTGAGCATCATTATGTGCCTGTTTAGCAGGTTGTTGAAATTCTAGTTTCGAAGAATAAGATGAACCGCCAAGGCCGCCAAGAGCGCCAAGGGTTTGAGTTTTTGGATGAAAAAGGACAGTCAACATTTTCTTTGCGGTTCTTTGCCTGCCCGCCACGGAGATCCACCGAGGTCAGGCGGGCGCTCTCTGCGGTTCGTTTTTCAACATCCTGTTAGAGGCGCATGAAATTCGACGATTGCCGATTAGAGAGCCGATCTGAAAACGGGTTGGCTCTTCTTTTTGTGGGAGGGGACATTGTCTTGAAATTGCGCTTTGGCATAGATGCGCACAGTCTACTTGATATGTTGTATGTCGGAGAGTCCTCTGGTAATTGCAAACCTCACGAGCTCGACCACCGTGTGAACACCGAGCTTCTTCATGATGTGCTGGCGGTGTGTTTGGATAGTGCGTACGCTGACCTTGAGCTTGGCCGCAATGAGCTTATTGCTGAGGCCGTCTGCGAGAAGCCTGAGTATCTGATTCTCTCGATGCGAGAGCTGAGACAGAGTCGGCATCTTGGTGCCAGGCTTCGCTCCGAATTGTTCGTTGAGCAAGACCTTCCCAACCGACTCACTGAAAAAGGTCTCGCCATTGAATACCGTTTCTATTGCTCGAATGAGTTCGGATGTTGAGGTTTCTTTGAGGACGTAACCTCTGGCTCCCGCGTGAACTACCTCGAGGACATACTCCCTGTCGTCATGCATAGTAAATGCAATAACCTTGACTTGTGGCGCTGCCTTGGCGAGCTTGCGTGTGATCTCGAGACCGTTCATTCCGGGCATCGCAATGTCGAGAAGGAGAATGTCGGGCCTGAGCTTCTGAACGGCCGATATGACCTGTGCACCATCAGTAATCTCGCCGATGACCTGAATTTGCCGAGCATCCGCAAGACTATTCTTGACGCCACTAATGACGACAGGATGGTCATCAGCGAGCATGAGACGAATTTGCTTGGTTTTCATGGCAGAACCCGTTTCAATTGTGAATTACTTTCGGACGATAAGGGGAATACGCGCTTCAACTTTCGTCCCTTTGCCGGAAGCAGAGTCGATCGTCATCGACCCTCCCAGGAGTGAAGCCCGCTCCTTCATGCTGATGAGCCCCAATCCTCGTTGCTTCTGTCGGTTGAGTGTCACAGGGTTGAATCCCTTGCCGTCATCGATGATAACTGCAAGTGCAGCAGAGTTGCCGAGCGCCAATCGGATGTTGACGCTTTTCGCCTGCGAGTGCTTTTCGATGTTGTTCAGCGCTTCTTGAACAACACGAAACAGGGCTAATTCAACATTTGGAGGCAAGCGGCGAGTCAATTTTGAACTATCCACCTGCAGGGGTATCCCGGTGCGTTTGACGAATTCGTCGCTCAGAGTGCGCACGGCGGCGGCCAAACCCAGGTCATCAAGGGCGCTTGGCCTCAGGTTTCTGGAAATTCTCCTTATCTCCTGGATGGTTTTCTCCACCAATACCCGGCTTTCCTGAGCACCGTCCCATCCATTACGGATTTTTCCGCGGGACGTCTCTTCGGCAGATTTGAGTCGGTACCTGACCGACGAGAGCATTTGGTTAACGCTGTCGTGCAACTCAAAAGCAACTCGCTTCCGTTCGGATTCCTGCGCCTCGAGGATCCTTCTCGAGAGCTCACGCTGGAGCCGCTCAGCCTGTCTGCGTTCGGTGATGTCCTCTATGGTACCTTCGAAATACAAAGTTGCTTGCTTAGAGTCTCTCACCGCCCGGATGTTTGTAGACACCCATATTCTCTTCTTATCTTCCCTCAAGGCTGTAGAAATGTAATTTGCCACTGTACCCTGTTCTTCGAGAATGGTGAGAAAACGTTTTTGACGAAATTCTGGGAGAAGGGACTGTCGGACCTCCGACTTGATATCCCTCATCAAAAGTTCGGGTGAAACGTATCCGAAGATCCGGGCGAGAGCTGGATTAGCGGTAATCAGATCGCCGTTAGTCGCTACCTGGAAGATACCTTCGACTGCATTTTCAAAGATATCCCGATATTGCTGTTCCGCCCGCGTGCGCTCGGCAACCTCTTCTTGCAGGCGTGCGAGCACTGTTTCTTGGGATCGGATATACCGGCGCTGACCGAAGTAAATGCTAACTACGAAAACCGCACCGATAGTAAAGACGGCGGTGATTGCTATGATGGTTGGCCAGAGTAGGTCGACTGGTGGCGTAGGCACAGGATTCCTATGGTGTAAGAAAGATTGATCAGGATGCTGATCATGCCCTGAATTGAGAGGACCGTTCTGAGAGCCTGCGGTGAAATACTCAATAAGATTGAACTCATCGCGAATAGAATGGCCGTGCTTGAAAAGTACAACAGTGCACCGGAGCCGATCCAGAACAGAGGATCAGACCGCGGAGATAAGAGATTTCGTCTATAATTTGTCAATAGAGCAATTGCCGAAATGGCCGCCAGAAGAATATACTCGATTGGTTTGGCATACATGCTGTAAGTAAAGATTGACTCCAGGAAGAGAAAATTGATAGACCAGAGCAAAATGAAAATAGGAATGGACAAGCGGATTGCACGTTGGATTGAATGGCCGACATAGAATGAAAAAAAGTATGCAAGCATTCCGAACTGAATGGGCATGAACAAATTGGAGGCCCAGAGATTGTGGATCTTGTGCAGGCTCAGATAAGAATTCAGAACAGTAGAGACCAGAGAAACGACAAGGAACGCCGAGAAGACTCTCAACGGCCTCGTCATGCGCCTTAAGAATAACCACGTGAGAACAACAGGAACCACCTGGGCGACGAAGGACCAATTCTGAAAGAAGTAAACGCTCATGTCTGAGGGCCATGTAATATCTGAATGTAGGGAAAAACAACTTGAAAGGGCAAGAGGCACTCGCCTCTTGCCCTTTCGAAGACTTAGTGGTTTAGAACATTGCTCGGCGCACAGAGTGGAGGACAAAGATAGGTGTCGTCTCCGAAAGGCCACTTTGCATAGTGGCGGCCGAATGCATCAATACCAGCGAGGACGAACGTTTGTCTTCCGTCCTCACGTCTTGCGAAATAGATGTGAATTCCGACACATCCCGGCTGGCTCAGTATCCTGTGAAATATTTTCCTGCCGAAGAAGCCCCCCTTGGTGATTGATCCTTGAATGGAGTCCCTGAAGTTGCGGGTAAGTCGAGAGGCTTCAGCCAGGCTAATCAACTGCGCTTCGGTGCCGGGAAAACTGAGCCCAATGGCTGAGTCGCTTTGGGACTGATCAGTCGGGGCTGGGTTGGTTTCGGTGAGCATGCCCAACAGTGAACTCGGGTTCATGCTAGGTTGCGTTACCAGGATACCGGCGAAAAGGTCGTTGTTGTTCGAATTGACACCAACGAGAACAAAGGTAGGGCTGTCGTCGTCATTTGCTGCATTGTAGATCCTGATTCCAACACACGTTGGCTGTCGAAGCAATTGGTTGAAATTGTCAGAGGAAAATGCTCCGCCCAAAGGACTACCCTCCGGCACTGATCGGCGGTACTCTTCAATAAGCAGCATGGCCTTGTCCAATGTGATGACATGGTTCTCGTTACCCGTGAAAGAAACATGTGTCACGTGATTCGTGTGTGTTTTGTGTGTGATCGTTGACATCTGATTTTGGGATTTCATCGAGATATCCTCTTGTGATGGTTGCATTCTTAGAATACCACTTGTGGTTTGTCATTCGTAGTGAGTGGTCAAGAACAAGAGGAAAGGATCGGAGGTGATCGCGCCCGGAGCACTGGCCAAGCTTGGTGCCAGCGCACTGCGCGAATCGATTGATGCGTAAATGAAAAGAATGAGGATGGCACAGTCTTGGCCCATTGAACAATGAGCGAGGAAGGGGGATGACCGCGCCTAAGGGTTCAACGAGAAGAAGAGAATACAACGGTCGGAATTCAATACTGTAAAGTACGTACGGCGGCGTAATGCGAATTACTTACTGGGAAAGGGAGAGGCCGACGCACACACTGCTTTGCAGGCGGGTTTGACTTAGTTCGCGTCTTGTAGTAAAGTCTTCTCGAAACAGGGCTCAAATGTTGATACTGCGGAAAGCTTAGGGCGGGATCAGTACAAAACAGGATTGATTTTTACAGGCGATTTGGTCTCTTTGGCTGCAAGGCGTATGGCAAGAGAATCGGGAATCAGCGTGGTACAAATGTCGCAGGAAAGTGACCGACGGCAACAAGACTGAAGCGCGATGGAAGTTCGCGCCCCGGATGGCAAGAAAGAGACGGCCCGCGCGTTGTGTTGTAATAGAATTGGAGCCGTGGCGCGCCTCCGATATTGAATTCAAGTCATCCTCTCCTTGATGAGAGTTCATCGCAGAGACTCATCAGATAATGCTCATCAACAAAAGTGATAGATACAGCCCGCGTGAAAGAATCACACACCCGGATGGATCATACCCCAACGGTGTGAGACGGAAAATGACTCAAGCCGAGGCGATCGCTGGAATTGAAAGGTGCAACTGGGAATCTTCTGGCAGTGGAAAAGCCACAAATATCCCAAGACGGAGGGCGACGGGGAACGGCCTGACAATCGGCTGAGCTCGCCGGATTGCCCGATGCACGCGGAATAGTGAGGCACATGCAATTGCGTGTATCTAAATCATGCTAGACCCTGATTTGCAGAATCACTGATCTTACCCCTAACACTTTGCCGGCGTGAGGGTGAATCCAGAACCTGCAATCCATTTCACGCTGGTCGGGTGTGCCAGGTAAGTAATTCACAAGCATCAATCAACCACATTCAAGGAGGACGTTATGCGTAGGAAACTAAAACTAGCCTATCTCGTGATACTGTTGTTGGTTGGGATGCAGGCGGTAATGCCGCAGTCCAAACCACCCCAACCAGATTTGCCTGAGATCTGGTTGTACTATTGTATTTATGATACATGGGGCAACTACGTATCATATGTGTGCATCGAAGTGCCAACCCGATGGGAGTGCGCCAGAACATCATGTGTGGACTAGCACATACCAGATGACGGCCCTTTGTTCGTATGGGGTCATTTCTTTCGTCGGCGCAGGCCCGGCGCGTTGGAGCCGGGCCTGCTTGCAGAAATCTACAATTGGAGGTAAAACCATTGCGACCAATGATGGTGGTAGTCGTGTTTTTCATGTTGAATGTTCACGGTTGCAGGTGGATCAAGCCGGACCATGCTAGGGCACCTGAAGAATTTGGAGAATTGGTAGAATCGATACGGAAGGTCAGCCTTCAATTGCCGGATAGTCTAAGGTGTAGTCGGGATATGAGGGTTAGAACTGATGCGAAGGGCCGCGTGTATGTCGCCCTTGTTCCAGATTACTTGATTGGTGTGTTCGACACTCTCGGGACGTTGATTAAGCTCGTCGGAAAACAAGGATTCGGACCGGGCGAATTGAGGAAGATCCAAGATTTTCGGGTACTTGGTGATGGGCAAATATATATTATGGACGCCCTGACAGACGAAATTTCGTTGTTTGATTTGGACAAAGGATGGATATCGACCTTCCAGTCGGCGACCAAGTACACAATGACTTTCGACATCGTTCGGGACAGAGTCGTGCACTTTCGTCGTGCACTCGGGGAGAAACAATCCTCTCATCTTGTGGTATCTCCTTTGGGAACGGCCAGTGAGATCAAGAACCCGAATGAGGGTTACCTGCCTTCAGGACCCGAATCGATCAGGAATGAAATGTTGGTGAGCCAAGCTCTCGCCACGAATTTGGAAGGTGTGACGGTGCTTGCCTTTGTGTCGGCCAAAGTGATTTTCTTGCTTTCCGGGAGCGATCTCTCTGAAATCGACATCGATCCCACAAGCTACAAAATCTCCGAGACGAAGACACTTCGCAAGAGATATCGCGACGAACGCGTAAGAGGGCTCATGGACGAAGTCTTTAACAATTCAAGGGTTTCCTCGCTAGGATTTGTGACTGCAGAGCACGTAATGGTATCATTTGCATCGGGTAGACATGAGGAAACGAAGTTTTACGTGCAGCTATATTGCCTCTCAACTGGAACGAGTATTTCCCGGGCGTACGAGGTTTCATCGCCAATTATATATCTTGGCAACTATACATTTGCGTCATGGACAAGACCGACTCGAGAGCTTGACGCGACTTTGTCAAAGAGCTACGAGATGACCCTTTACAGATTTAGGAGCCGACATCAATGACGAAGATGAATTGGGAAAATGGATTGCTGGTGTTGTTGACCATAGTCGTGGCAGCTATCGTCGGTTACAGATTCTATGAATCCGAATTGCTTGGAGGTGGTGGGCAATTGAGTCCACAAACACAAGAGGATCTCTGGGCTTCGGGAATTGAGGGAGTCAATATTATGGAGGTGTTCCGAGACGATCCCACTGCACTCAAACGGATTAGTTGCAAAACGTCGTGGACTCATCCCAACTTTGTGGTCGTTTTGACGGATTCGTCCTGCAGGCCATGTTTCGGAAACCTCATAAAGGAATACCTCATCGGCCTAAGAGAAAACAAATGTGAGATTGATCCAGCTCAATGGATTGGGATTTTTTGTGGTAAAGACACCGCTTTGGGAGAAGCGACATTCAGGGGAGTTTTCGGGACGCGGGCTCCCTATTTCAATGTTTCTGCGTTAGATCGCCGAGTTCTGCTTCAGAATGACAGCATCATCTTGCTCGCGACGAGTGATAAAACCGTTTTGGCTTGTTCAAGAATTGGAAGCAAAGCTGAGAGAACGAGATCAGTTTTCATTAGGCGTGCTGCAAATGCGTTGCATGCACCAGAAGCGAAGGATCACATAAAATGGGTCGAAGCGAATTGAGGCTATCTTAGGGGGAAAGGTTGGAACTGCGCAATTCGAAAGAATCGATAAACGGATCTCAGAAGAACTACAAGGTTAGGGCATTTCTCTTCGTTTCTCGGTTAATGTTCGCGGGGTTGTTGTTGTTCTCTGGAGTTGCGAAAATGAAAAGTCCCATTCCGTTTCTTGACCTCGCTGAAAAGGTGGGCCTTTCATATCCTTGGGCGGAAGTTGTCCTAATGGATGTCATCTTCATTGAAATTCTTCTTGGAATTCTTGCATTGATCGGATTGTACCAAAGATACGTCTTTGTGTTGATCTCATGCCTTTTCGTGCTTTTTTCATTTGTTTTATGCGTTGCTTTGGTGAATCACGTCGAAGGATCGTGCGGATGCTTTGGAAACACCTTTTCGTCCGAGATCAATGTCATCTCCATTGTTAGGAATGCATTCTTGTCGGGGATATCTTACTACGCGAGCATTTTCCTGCGACCGAAATCCATCTCAAGCATTGACGTCACTGACTCGAAACTCAGCGACCATCCGATCCGGTGAACCGGGGCTCGCTGGGACAGTTTGATATCGATCAACGCCTTGATTTTAGGAAATGGCGAGTTTAGATTACGACTCACGGTCATCTCGTGCGCCTGTCGTCACAGTGGGAGGTGAATCAACAGAGTAGGATATATTCTATTCTGTTTGACAGAACTAGCCGACTCGGGTTGAACGTGGTCACAATGCCGGAAACTCCACATGAATGAACGACAGATGAGAAAGGATCACAGTGCATTTAATAAAGTTTCTCCGAGAGCCATTGAAAACCAGTGGATTATTTCTGGGTATGATTGCGTGCGGGGTATTCGGATGTAACCAGCCGTTCAATCCTCGAGGCCCCCTGGAGAATGATGCCGTCGTATTCTCAGTCCTCTCCACGGATCGCAATCTCCAATTCGTTCGTGTTGAACACACCTATATGCCGGTTGGTTTCGACGCGCTCGCCTACACTTCCGACAATTTCATCCCGAACGCAATAGTGACGATCCAAAAAGGTGATTCGAACTATGCCATGCGGGACACGACCTTCGCCAGGCCAGATACGTCGCGATACATTTTCCCCATTAGGGCTTACTACGCGCGGCCGCTCGAAATTAACTACGGATCATCTTATCGATTATCGATTCGAGCACCCGAACTTGGACAAGCCTTGTCAACAATCAGGGTGCCAGATAAGCCTTTCCTAATGATGATTCCCAGCTCGATTGCAGTCCTCCAATCTCCGGGTTCGCATGAGGCGAAAGATGAAGTCATTTTCACGGTCGACTTGGGATCTGGGGCCAGGGGATGGATCGGACGATTCTACATTTACTACAGTGTCTTAAAAAACGGGCAATGGATTGAGGAGCGCACGATCATTCCTCTTTCCTCGATTTTCCCGAAAGTATTCACCAGCGTAGTTTACGCCGAGATGTCAGCCGCAGGATACAAAAATCGTTCGGCGGCGGTATATCGAAATGATCAATACCAGAAAGCCTTGCTCGAGATTGCATACCGCAAATATCCAAATTTTAAAATTACGTTCACTCGAGCAATGTTCGAACTAGTTCAGGTCGAAGAAAATCTCTACAACTACTACGAAGTGGCGCACGCCAACGGCGACCCACTTTCAGTGCGACTGGACGAGCCCCTTTACACAAATGTGGTTGGCGGAGTCGGTGTATTCGGAGCCTACACGCTAGACTCTCTCGTGCAGGAGTTACCCGATAACTTCATTTGGAACAAGCGGTGATTCATGGAGCGAATAATGAAATCGACAGGCACAAGTTGTTCTAAAACAGTGGCTCAATGGGCCGTAGCGCGAAACAAGGGATCGATTGTGGCCTGCTTCTGCCTGCTCGTGGCTTGCGTGGGATCGTCGAATGCCCAGACCAGCGATTTGTACGGCACTGTGACAGACAGTCTCACGCGGCAACGCATTCCATTTACCAACATTTCGGTAGTCGGCACCACCTGGGGGTCGGCGGCAAACAATCTGGGATTCTATTTCATCTCCAAGTTGCCGCCGGGGACCTACGAGATATCAGCGAGTTCGATTGGTTATGTAAAGGCATCGAGGGCTTTGGTTGTCAAGGAAGGACAAGCGGTTGAACTCAATTTTGCCCTTGCTTCCGTACCAGTGCTATCGGAGGAGGTAATTGTCACTGCCCCCCGAAAACAACTCGAGTTGGAAACGAAGACAACAAGTGTCCATGTGCTTGAGAGACAAGATTTAAGACAAGTCCCGGTAGCGGGGCAACAGGATCTCCTCCAGTCGCTGAAGCTCCTTCCTGGAATCGTATCGACGAGCGATGTGAGTGCCCGATTCTATGTGAGAGGAGGAGCGGGTGATCAAAACTTGTTCATGTTTGATGGAATTCGGATTTACTACCCATTCCACGCCCTCGGAATATACAGTGTCTTCAGCCCAGAGGTGGTAGACAATGTTGAAGTTTATACCGGCGCATTCCCTCCAGGATACGGAGGACGACTTTCATCTGTGGTAAACATCACAGCCCGCGATGGTCGGGCCGACAAACTGGCGTCTCGAGCAAATATCAATCTGTTGTCATCGGAGCTTGGGATCGAGGGGCCTCTCAGCTCACAGACTTCGGTTATCGTAAACGGCCGGAAGTCAATTTCCTCACGGACATTTAGCAATATCGTTGGCCAGGATATTCCGGTGTCATTCTATGATCTGACGGGAAAAGTCTCAATTCAAGCGAGCGGGGTTTCGAAGTTTGGATTCTCGTTTCTCAGTAGCGGAGACAACATGGCCGCACGGAGCAATCTGCAATCAGATTATACCTGGAAGAACAACGGCTTTGCAATATCTGGTTCAGGATTGCCGACGGACAAAATGTTCGTGAATTGCGTGGTTTATGTCAGCAGCTATGCTGCAGAAAGGAGTGCTAGCATAGATGGCAATATCACTGCTGCTTCGACTTCTGTAAAAGAAGGGGGCATGCGCGTGAATGCCACACTGTATACCGGACCACAGGACCTATACTATTTTGGATTTGACTTCAACTTTCCTACACTTCGATACAGCTTCATAAACAGGCTTGGCGTACTTCAAGAGTTGGCGGGAACTCCCCTGGAGGTTTCGTCGTGGGTTAGATATTCTACCGTGATGGGTCCTTTTGCACTTGACGGAGGGTTCCACCTCCAGCTTGGCTATCTCCTCAGTGGGTCCGATCCTCTACGAGAAATACAGCCTCGTGTCAATGCCAGCTATCTCTTGGCAGGTACGTGGAGGGCAAAAGCCTCATTCGGGAGATTCTCGCAACGTATGATGACAATTGACAATGAAGATGATGTGCTGTCAATCTTTGATGCATGGGTTAGTCTGTCGCAGGATAGCAAACCAGAACAAGCGGACCATTATGTCGTGGGGATTTCCGGAAACCTCACGGAACAGACGACTTTGAATTTCGAGACCTACTACAAGCGATACAATTCACTTTCGGTATACAATCGTGACAAAATTGACGTCTTTGATCCCGACTACATCATGGGCTCAGGTAACGCGTGTGGCGCTGAACTGACACTCCGATCTCATTTTCAAATCGTCGATCTCTATGGAGTGTATTCACTGGGTTGGGTAAGAATCAACAACGGAGGATTTTTCTATTACCCTCGCTATGATCGGCGGCACCACATCAATTTCTTGGCCGTTTCTCATCCAGCAAAAGGCCTGACGACGACACTGAAATGGGAGTATGGCTCCGGTTTCCCGTTTTCTCAGACTGTGGCCTATTTTGACCGAATGACATTCGGGAATTTGTTTCCAGCACAGTTCGAGACGGAGACCGGGTCGCCGTTCATCATGCTCGGGCCGAAGAACGCCGTACGTCTCCCGGCATATCATAGAATGGACATTGGTGTAGGCTACAACTTCCGGGTGATCGGCTTGGATGTGAACGCCGGAGTCGATCTCCTGAATGTATACAACAACAAGAACATCTTCTACTTCGACCGGCGGACGGGTCAGCGAGTCAACATGTTGTCGTTCTATCCTTCGGCGACATTGACGGTGCAGTACTAATTTGCGGCAGCGGATTCGGGTTTTGTGCAAAGCCAGCGGAGATTCGGAGGCTGGCATGCCCCTTTGAAGAGCCTTCTCCCCAATTACGTGGCTATTCACACACAATCGTAAACAAGCCACATGCGGATCTGCGTAGTTGCCGATTCCGGCCCAGCAGGATCCATTCGGGATTGGCGGTTCGGTCATGAGACATCCAAGATGAAACCGAACCTCACACCTGCCCCAGCCAGTTGTTGTCGTGTTTCCTGAAAGAACTGCGGAGCTCGTCAACCACGTCTTGAGGGAGTTTTCCTCGATTGAGATATTCAGCGTTCTGCTGAAGGTGAGCGGGGTTCGTGGTTCCAACAATACACGAGTCCACGCCCCACGTAAACGCTGCAAATCGGAGAGCCAGTTCCTGCCAGGGCATTCCGAAATCGAGATTCATCGCCTTCCACCGCTTCCAGTATTCCTCTGCATAGCGGCCCACCGGACATTCTGAAAACCTCCATGGCGCATTCGCGACCGGCCGCTTTGCGATGATTCCCATCCCACGTTTCTTCGCGGCTGGAAGCATGGCATCGAGCACTCGCTGATCACAGATGTTGATCGAGCACTGAAGGCTTCTGAATCGATCTGAATCGAGCGCGAAGTGAAGGTGTTCGTTCTCTCCCGAATAGGCTGCTATGCGGACACTTCCTTGTTCAACAGTCCGCTGAAGCGCATCGATCACGTCTCCCTGCCGCAGAACTTCAACCGGGCACGAATGGAGGTGGACGATATCCAGATAGTCGGTCTTCATCAACTGCATCGCCTGGCGCACACCGGCCAGAACACAATCGTACGTCCAGTCGGAGAATCCAGGAATTCCGTATCCGACCTTTGTCGAGATCACCACCTCGGCACGACGATGCGAAAGGTATTTACCGATCCTCTCTTCTGAGCGTTCATAACCCCGTGCGGTGTCGAACAACGTAATTCCCATATCGACGGCGCGGTTCAGAAGATGTTCAGCATCTTTCGCCGACAGCGATTCATCGCCGAGATGGCCGGTGCCCAATCCCAAGGCTGAGACCCTGATTCCCGTCGTCCCGAAATCACGTATGTCCATAGAATCATCTCACCATCTTGTCATCGGGTCATCTGGCCATCGGGCCATCTCTCCATTACTCATCGACTCAACTGGAGGTCATCTCAAAATACACTTCGGTAAGATGAGAATTTCACGCCCGCCTGCCCAAAGCACTGCTTTGGTGCGGCGGGCAGGCAAAGCCGCAAAGGAGAAAATTTTCACCTCAAGATCTTGTCTTTGCTGTCTTGGCGCCTTTGCGTGAGCATTTTTGAGATAGGTTCTACTTCTTATCTCTCACAAAATGCGGCATCTCTGCCGGTATCGGAAGCGAGAGTTCGACAAGTCCCGCGTACTTGCCGTCGTCATACCAGGGGGACTGATAGATCAGTTTCTTGACCCCGCCCTTCTCAATGGTGTAGACGTTTGACGCTCCCGATTGAAGAAGCTCTTCCACTTTTGTTCTTGCAGGTTCGGGATGGCAATCCAGCAGATTTGTACCGATCAGATTCTTCCCCCCGTCATCAGCGAACGATACACACGCCTTGTCGTTCAACGAGAGAATGATTCCATTCTGATTGCACACAGTGATGGCAGCCGGGAATTCGCGAATCCAACCTTCTTCTTTCATGAATGAGTCCTTCCTGTGCGAGTAGAAACGGTGTCTATGGATCTCCCCGAATGATATCGTTGTGTTCATCACCAGATCTTCAATGCCCCAACGATTTGTGACATAGTAACAAAGAAAGCCGGAACAATACAGATTGATTCTTTGCCAATGCCGCTGTATGTTTGAAAAGCCGGTTCTATCGAGGCTCTGCGTTCGTGCCACCTCACGCAAAGCGCCTTTGGCAATCATACATCTGCAAATATTGAAGGATTTGGCACCGTGAGGCGTCTGTTGTGGGAGGGCACGACCAGGTACTCCTAAGAGATTATTCTCGCCGATGAGAATTTTTCACGAGACTTTTTCGAAGGACATTCGTTTATCTATGATACGTAGGGGTACACCACGATGCGCTTCACCTCCTGTAACGCGCCTGACCGATCCCCTGCATTTTTCCTGATCTCAAGTAACGATACGTTCAATCCTATGGCAAAACTACTTCGCGTTACCCTCGTACTCACAGTCTTAAGCTGTTCGCTCGGCTTCTTATCCTGCAGCTCGAAATCCAATGAGGGGCCAGCTCAACGGGCCGGTGGACGCCCCGGCGGCATGACGGTTAGCGGCGTCGTCGTCACGTCGCAACCGCTCGACAACGTCGTGAACTCCTCCGGTACAGTCCTCGCATCCGAATCGGTGGACCTGGCCGCAGAAGCATCGGGTATCGTGCAGACCATTACGTTCAAGGAAGGGGCCCACGTCAGGAAGAACGACTTGCTGCTCAAACTCAACTGCGATGATCTGCAGGCTCAACTGAAAAAGACCGAACTTCAGATTCAGCTCGCGGCCGATCAGGCCGAGAGGCAGAAGAGACTTCTGGAGACCGGCAACACGAGTAAGGAACAGCACGATGTTGCGATCAGCATGCTTGCTACCCTGAATGCAGATCGCGAAAATCTCGTCGCCTCCATCCGTAAGCGGGAAATCCGAGCTCCCTTTGATGGGATCGTTGGACTGCGCTACGTGAGCGAAGGGAGTTATGTGGCTCCCACGACGCGCATCGCGAGTGTCCAGAAGATCAACCCACTAAAGGTGGATTTTGCGATACCCGAAAAATACGCCGGAAAAGTTCGCGTGGGTGACCTGGTGAAGTTACAGAGCGACGAGACAAATCTGCAGTTCATGGGGAAGGTGTATGCCATTGAACCCGAGATCGAGCCCGCGACGCGCACCGTGCAGCTGCGCGCTCTGTGCGAGAACAAGAGTGAAGCAATTTACCCGGGCGGCTATGTGCATGTCGAATTGCGACTGAAACAACCAGGCGGCGCCTTGATGGTTCCTACCCAGGCGATCATCCCTGTTTTGAAAGGGCAGACAGTCCTCGTAAAAAAGAACGGAGTTGTGGTGAGCGTGTCTGTCAAGACAGGAGTCCGTACGCCCTCCGTCATTCAAATCATCTCCGGACTCTCTGAGGGAGATACCGTCCTCACAACGGGGATCCTCCAGCTGCGTCCCGGCATGCCGGTCAACGTGACGGTCAATCAATAGTATAGTCATCGGTTTACTCTGAGAAGATCTCCACTATGAGTCTCGCTTCGATAAGTATCAAACGCCCCGTTCTGGCGATTGTGATGTCGCTGGTCATCCTGCTGTTTGGGATCATCAGCTTCACATTCCTCGGCATTCGTGAATATCCTGCCATCGATCCTCCGATCATCAGCGTCCGGACGAGTTACGCGGGCGCGAACGCGAGCGTCATCGAGTCGCAAATAACCGAACCGCTCGAAAAAGCGATCAACGGCATTGCCGGCGTCCGCAACATCTCTTCAAGCAGCAGCCAGGGGAGCAGCAACATCACCGTGGAGTTCAACCTCGACTCTGATCTCGAAGCCGCGGCAAATGACGTGCGCGACAAAGTATCCGGAGCCACCCGATCGCTGCCACAGGATGTTGACAACCCGCCCGTCGTGACGAAAGCGGATGCTAATTCCGATGACATCATATCGCTCACGCTGCAGAGCGATACGAAGAATCAGCTTGAGGTGAGCGACTACGCTGAGAACGTCATCGCTCAGAACCTTCAGACGATTCCCGGAGTGAGTTCGGTCCAGATCCGCGGACAGAAGCGGTACTCCATGCGCATGTGGCTGGATCCCAGGAAGCTTGTGGCGTACGGCCTGACGCCGCTTGACGTAAGGACTGCCCTCAACAGGGAGAACGTCGATCTCCCGTCGGGGAAGCTCTCCGGCGACCAGACAGAGCTTATCGTCAATACAAAAGGAAGGATGAGAACGGAAGAGGAGTTTAACAACCTCATCCTGAAAACCGAGGCTAACCGGACGGTTCGCTTCAGTGATGTCGGATACGCAGTCCTTGGACCGGAAAACGAAGAATTTATCCTTCGCCAGTCAGGTGTTCCGATGGTGGCTGTCGGCGTCATTCCGCAGCCCGGGAGCAACTACCTCGAAATTGCCGATGAATTCTACCGACGGTTCGAGCAGATCAAGAAAGAGCTTCCGGCCGATTACAGGATGGACATCTCCATTGACAACACGCGGTTTATCAAGCGGTCCGTGACGGAAGTGCAAGAGACCATACTCATCGCCGTAACCCTCGTTATTCTGATCATTTATGCGTTCTTCCGCGACTGGGTCATTGCGTTTCGCCCCCTCATCGATATTCCCGTCTCGCTGATCGGATCGTTCTTCATCATGTACATCATGGGATTTTCGATCAATATTCTCACCTTGCTGGCCATTGTACTTGCCACGGGACTCGTGGTGGACGACGGGATTGTGGTGACAGAGAATATTTTCAAGAAAGTCGAGCAGGGGATGGCGCCGATGGAGGCGGCGTTTGCCGGCTCCAAAGAGATCTTCTTCGTAGTCATCTCCACCTCCATCACGCTTGCGGCGGTGTTCCTCCCGATTATCTTCCTTCAGGGTTTCGTCGGGCGGTTGTTCCGTGAGTTTGGACTTATCATCGCCGGTGCGGTCCTCATCTCGGCATTTGTCTCGCTCTCTCTGACCCCAATGCTGAATGCCCGGATGATCCGTAAGAAACGTGCCCACACGCGGTTCTATGAAGTGACCGAACGGTATTTTGTAGCTCTCAACCGCATCTACGAAAATCTGTTGACACGGTTCATGCAACGCCGTTGGCTGGCAACAGCGATCATCGCTGCATCGCTTCTCATCATGGTGTTGATCGGTTCAAGCCTTCAATCTGAACTCGCGCCGCTGGACGACAGAAGCTACCTGCGCCTCTCGGCCACCGCACCCGAGGGGGCTTCGTTCGAATACACGGACGCTGTGCTGGACCGGTTGGTGGCAATGGTCAACGATTCGATTCCGGAAAAACGCATCTGCCTGAGCTTCGTCGGGGGTTTCAGTTCCCTGAACACCGGCAATATGCGCATAATGTTTTCGGAGCCCAACGAACGAAAACGATCACAGCAGGACATTGCAGACTGGCTGACGACCAGAACGCGACGTATTACGGAAGCACGTGTCTTTGTATCACAGGAACAAACCATCAGCGCCAGCGGCGGCGGCATGCGCAGCGGACAACCGGTGGCCTATGTGATCCAGAACCAGGACTTCGAGAAAATCAGGCAGGTGCTTCCAAAGTTCATGGACGAGGTGAGCAAGAGCAGCATTCTTGTGAACGCGGACGTCAACTTGAAATTCAACAAGCCGCAAATTGACATCACCATTGACCGGGACCGCGCACGGAGCCTCGGCGTGTCCATCGTCGACATTGCGCAGACCCTGCAGCTGGCGTTCAGCGGGCAGCGGTTCTCCTATTTTGAAATGAATGGCTTCCAGTATTCCGTCATCGGCCAGGTCGATCGGGATAACCGCGACGAGCCACTCGATTTGCGATCGCTCTATGTCCGGAACAACCAGGGAAAACTGATCCAGATGGACAACCTGGTCACGGTGAAAGAGGAGAGCGCACCGCCCCAGTTGTATCACTTCAACCGATTCAAAGCGGCCACAGTCTCTGCGGCTCTGGCGCCGGGGAAGACGATCGGCGACGGTATTGCCGAAATGGATCGCATCTCGAAGACTGTGCTGGATGAGTCATTCCGAACGGCTCTTGCGGGTGCATCGCGTGACTACTCGGAAAGTTCATCAAATATCTTGTTCGCCTTCCTGCTTGCGCTCGTGTTGATCTATCTTGTGCTCGCAGCGCAGTTCGAGAGTTTCATCGATCCCTTTACGATCATGCTGACGGTTCCGCTCGCTCTTGCCGGAGCGCTTCTGTCGCTCTGGATCACGGGAAAGACGCTGAATATTTTCAGCGAGATCGGTATCATCATGCTCATAGGACTGGTGACAAAAAACGGAATCCTGATCGTTGAGTTCGCCAACCAGCAAAAGGCAAAAGGGATGAAACTGCTGGAGGCGGCTCAGTTCTCCGCAGCAGCCCGTTTTCGCCCTATCCTGATGACAAGTCTTGCCACCATGCTGGGTGCTTTGCCCATTGCACTTGCCCTCGGCGGAAGCGCAAAAAGTCGTGTCTCGATGGGTATCGTCGTGATTGGCGGGTTGTTCTTCTCGTTCGTGCTGACACTCTTTGTCATTCCGGCGATGTATACGTTTTTCTCGAAGGAAAAGAAAGAAGCTCCGGCGGCTGAGCAGAAGGCGTAAGTGTGAGACGGGAGACGGGAGACGGAAGACGTGAGACGGAATGTATCGTCCTGGAAAAAGTTGACAGGTAATCATTTACCGATCGACAGGAGCCAGGACCATGGAAAAGGTAGTTCGTCAATACAGTTCCGCATTTAGAGAAGCCGTGGTTGCAGATGTGACATCAGGGCAGTATACTGTTC